>JBDRSZ010000018.1:0-2839 GCA_043824415.1 bacterium
GTATGTCTAAGGTGGCCTTTAGACAGGAGGACAGTCGTGGAAAGCATTCTTACTAAATTGAGGGATATTTTCAATAGTCAAACCGCGCTCATTGAGAAATACGCGCACTGTCAGTTGGAGATGGAAGAGAAAGACTTTTCTCAAGAAGCCGACAGGCTTTCGGAAGTGGCCGGGAATGTGAGTGGTGGGATTGAAAATTTGAAGGAGATGATCGGTGATTTTCAAATGAGATTGAACAGACAGAAGCAATGACCCTTTCTATGCAACATCGACCGGCCGATGCCGAAATCACGAAGCAAGTGAGGCAAGCTATCCTGTGGGATGCGCGTGTAAGCCCGGCAAGCATCTAAGTCGATACAATAGATGGGATTGTGTATCTGAGCGGAACTGTAGATAGTCATATAAAATATGGTCGGCCCGGTATATGGCTTTTAACATAGCCGGAGTTAAGGACGTCATTGACATGATTGTTGTTAGGCCAACTCGTAACTTATTGGATAAAAAGATTATAAAGAACATCAGAAGGTTTTAGATAATGATGCATGCTTGGAGAACATACGTATTGAAATTTATGTCAGTAGTGGAATAACCGGTTTAAGATGGTGAGTCAATTAACTTTTTCAGATGCTTTCGGCAGAAGAGACATGCTGTTGATTTCGAGGTGTAAACGACGTGAAGAACAAAATGGAAATCAAGCACGATACCAAAGTCACCGACCATGAAATTAAACAAGAAATCGAACGCATTATCACGAACAATTTTAAATACAGAAAAGACTGTATTATTAGGGTTTCTGTCGAGAACCGTATCGTGAAACTGAATGGACAAGTAAGGAACCGACAGGAAAAAATCCAGGCGGAAGCCATAGCCAGCTTGGTAGCGAATGTGGCGTTTGTCCGCAATGGAATTAAAATATATTCCAAGGAGGTGATATCCAAATTAAAAAATGGGGCAAAACCCCATAACAACGCGTCCTGAGATAGAAAACCCATGGCAATCAAGATATGATAGGAAAAATTTCATGAAGCGAACGATCGATAAGATGATCGAAGAGTTTCGATGCCATTGGAAAAACTACGTCTTCCAGAGTCTTTTTGCAACGGTCGTTATGTCGGTTATTTTTATCGTTCTTTCCTTGAAAAACCTGGTCGTTGTTGCATCACTAGGTTCGACGGCATTTGTGATTTTTGCCATGCCCAAGAGCGTAATGGCTAGGCCGCAGAATGTGATTGGGGGGAATCTAGTGGGACTCGCATCCGGATCTTTGTGTGCGCTCATCCCCAAACCCGTTTATGAAGTATCCCTTCTGGTATACGCGGTGGCTGTTGGCATTTCCATCTTCATCATGGTTGTTATTGATACGGAGCATCCCCCGGCATCGGGACTAGCCCTAGGCATGGCCATCTCGGGATTCTCGTGGAGCGTGGGCATTGTCGTTGTGACTACCATAGTAGTACTTTCTTTGGTTCATCATTTCTTTAAATCAATGATTCACGATTTGGTATGATACGAAATCATGATGAGTGAGTCGATGATGCATGGTTTATTTTGGTTTGTGCCTCTGGGTTCTATCCTCGGGTTTATGTACCGCTCATCCGAACATCGATGTGCTGTTGGATGCAAAAGCACTGGAATCCTATGCATTCAAGGTGATCCTGGAAGAGTACGATTTTCATAAAGAATATCTCATCTCCGGCGTGTGGCCCTGACCTCGGATCGGGAATTTGAGTTGTTTATTATCGGATTTTTTAATAAATTTACAGATACAGAATTCAAAATTTTTGATAGCAGCCAGATGGAAAATACACGCAAATTGGTTTTCCCGTCAAGGCTGCCGTAAGGTATCTATCGTGAAAAACTTATAGGCCACAAAGGAACAAGGGCAAAAGACAATTATTAAGATGAGTGTATTGATGAAAAAAGGAGGAAATAGCCATGCGTACCAAATCATTTATACTCAGTGCTTTTTTCATCGTTTTATTGTCAGCCCTGTTCATCACAGCAGGTTGTCAGAAAAAAGAGGAGGCGGAATCCCAGGAAGTTGAAACCCAAGCGGACAAGACACTGCAGGTTCAGCAGGAAGAAGCATCGAAAGCCTTCGAGAAGAAAGAAGCCGAACTCATGGAGAAAATAAACGCCATATTCGCGGATGTTGAGAAAAAAGAACTTGAACTAATCCAACGGGAGAATTCATTAAGAACGTACCGCAACCTCTCTTATGCCATTTTCATCGTCGGTCTCGTGTTGTTTCTCGTGGGTCTTGGAATGATTTCCCTGGCAAGAGGGAAAAGACCATCTGCCAAGGAAAGGAAGGCGAAAAAGAAGAACGCAAAGTCGGCGAAGAAAGCAGGAAAAGGAGAAGAAGCGAAGGAAGCGTAATCAAAAAATCGGCTATTAGTAATACAGGAATACATCTGTCGTCCTTTCTCGAAATCTCGGAGAGGGACTGCGAACATGCGGAAGGCAGGCTCGCAAAGGCAACAATGAGAATTTCTGAACCATTCATAAAAATATAAAAATACGGGAGGTTTTTCATGAGCTTGTGGGAGAAAATCAGAGCCGGCCTCGAAGAGGGGCTGGAAACCATTTCAGAAAAGACCGTTGAAATGTCCAAGTTGGCTAAGCTCAAGTGGGAACGCAGAGGCATCGAAAAAAAGATTCATCAAGAATTGACTGGATTGGGAGGAGTCGTGTTTCAACTCCATGTCACAAAAAAGGAAGGCCAGTTACACCAAAAGGTGAAGGGTAATGTTCAAAAGCTAAAGATACTAGAAAAACAACTGGAGGAGAAAGAAGAAGAGATCGAAGACCTGACGGCCAAGATTGACAGGAAGCAGGT
>JBDRSZ010000019.1:0-2051 GCA_043824415.1 bacterium
AAACGGAATCGTTGTCGCCTTCTGTCGCACTTTGTAGTGGTCAGGGGTCGTTAGCGTCACCGTTTACACAGGGTGCACTGCCGTTCACCCTGGGCTGATTACAGCTGTCCCTATGGGGGCCGGCTGTTTTCGGCAAACTTCGGCGCCGTCTTGATGTTGACGCCTTTGGCGTCGGTGATTCCCGGGCACGCCGATCTCCTGATCGGCACGGTTTTGTTCATCACAGGTGTTTTTACGGGCTTGCTGTTTCCAGAATTTCTGTCATGCTAAATATTATTGAAATCCCGTCGATACTCCGGTTGAGTCGGCCAATCTAAAACAGTTGCCTTCATGGTAATGGATGGATGTTCTTTTATTGTATCTTCAAGATGAGAATAAAAGGTTGTATCGTCTGGATTAAACGGGAGATGAAAAGTATCGCGCCCAAGTTGGACCATTAGTCCAGAATGTAACGGTGGCTCGTTTATAAAAGCAATTAGTTTTTTGCGAGGATCTTTTGCTTCATTTGTAGATCTGAATACAGGGATAATCTTTTCATCGGGATTTCTGATTTGACTCCTTACAATTCCCAAAGCCTCTCCTAAAATATATCGATAGCCAAAAACAGAGAAGGCGGCCAGGTATGCCGCCCTGAGAAGGTTGATCACAGCTCGTTGCGTTGAAAATGAATCACGAATAAAATTGACTTTAAATCTATCATTTTTTTTCAATCCAGTGAAGGCTTTTTCGAATTCCGGAAGTTTTTTTGGGTCATTCTTATTTTTTTGCACATCAAAGATAATTTTATCGTCTTTGGGTTTAAGGGAAACATTAGCTTCTATACCATTAGCACTAACTTTGACAGGTCTATCCTTTCTCAATTCCCCCTGTGTAAAGCTTTTGAGATTGGCTAATTTTTCAAGATGGTGATCGAGTTCATGTCCAGCCCAGTCATTACATTTTTTACAGGTAAGTAATAGAGCTTCACCACCGAGATCGCTGCTTCTTGGGGGTACGTCTTCAAATGTGAGCAGAGGGGAAACCGAGAGAAGGTCTTCCTTTTTGAAGAGGCAATCTGGATTATCAAGATCGCAACATAAGGGGCATAAATACAGGCCTTCAAATCTTCCGTTGGTTGCTCTGTTTAAAGCTTCTGCGCCTTTATCAAACCATCTTTGCCGTTTTACTTGTCTGCTATTCATAAGGATTTGTTTTATTAAAGAACAGTTGCGTTCCCCTTAACCTTCCCCTCGTTTTTAATCACCGCGAACAGGTCGGGGCTGTCGGTGGCCAGGCGGTTGAGTCTCTCCCGGATAGGGTGCTCCGGATTTCCGGCCCTGGTATGAAATTCCGAGATGATTTCAGCTGAAGGTTCATGCCGGGGACTCCCACTCTCTCCGGGAGGAATGACTTGGGAAGGATTAATTTCTTCCAGCAGGGCGGTTACCGGTTTGATGAATTTAAGATTTTTTGCCGCGGCTTCCTCCGGGAAATAGAGTTCCATCACGCAGGCGTCAATGACCTCCTCCAGGAAAGCAGCTTCGGCTTCCATCTTCTCCTTTTTCGCAAACTGCACCATCGGCACCAGCTTCTCAAACAGGGCTGCCTCAGTCTCAGAGGGTTTTTTGATGGGGATTTTTTGGAAGAAAACTTTTTTCATTCGACTTGCATTCCCGGAGTTTTCGGGGAAATTGTTTTTAAAGCAGGTACGAAACAATGAAGAATTAAAAACTGCCGTTAAAAAGTGAAGTTTTTCATTTTCGGAAGTCATCATGAAACAGGTTGTATCCACGAAAAATTCATTTTCGTCAAAAAGAAAAGGCATCGATACTGCAATTTCCTGATAAATAATTTTCGGCTTGAGAAACTCTTTCACATAGGCACAGTTGCGAAGGTTGGTCCAATGATCTCCTTTATCCTGCCTTTTTATGAGTTTCTCCTTGAACCTTTCCAGGTGGTTAAAAAGAACTGGATAGTCGCGAGGTATATTGATAGGAGCTATGTTCAGGTCTTTCACCCCGTTATGGGAATCAATCATCCAGGTACCATCCCAATTTGTTTTATAGCTGTCA
>JBDRSZ010000020.1:0-6798 GCA_043824415.1 bacterium
AAAACTATCCGATGCCTTCGCAATCGAATGGCTCGATGCCATTAAGGACATCCCAGATATCCAGTACACATACTCGACATGGAGAGTCTTCTCCATTTTTAATCAGTACGCGTATCAGGCCCCCGAAGAAGGGATTCAGAAATATGACCGATTGATAAGATTCTGCATCCAGAATGAATTAAAAATTCCGGAAATGGTATTGCGGTCATACCTGGCTGATGTATTATTCCATACAGGAGATCGAGAAAAAGGACTCGAGCAGCTTAAAATATCCGGCGTACCCGAAGAACAGAAATGGATGGTTATCGGTCCATTCGACCATAAAAACGGATTCAATAAAAAATATCCTACAGAAAAAAGAACCGATATAACAAAAACCGATGCAGACAAATCTCAACCCATCTCATGGCAGCACGCAAACGATGGAATCGAAGATGGCTATATCGACCTCCAGCAAATATTTAAAAAATACAACTGGTCTGTAGCTTACGGATTGATCTATATGAACGCAATAGACAAGAAGGACGTCCAATTGCGCATTGGAAGCAACGACGCTGTTAAAATCTGGTTGAACGATGAAGAAGTCTGGAAGTTGAATATCGGTCGCGATGCCATTTTCGATGACGACATCATCCGCGTATCGTTGCATCCCGGCCTGAATAAAATACTCATCAAAGTCTGCAACCAGATCAGCCTCTGGGGTTATTACTTCAGAATCACGGATGATCAGGGAAACGGCATCCCGGACATCCAATTCGTATCAGCAGATGCGTTGAAGGAAAATCGATGAAATCCAAGTGGTTGAACTTCTTTCTATTCTTCGGAATCCTGACCCTTTTCATCGCGTGCGAACGGAGTACCGAAAAGCGTAAAATCAGACTCTCCAGCGAAAATACCGTCACCAAAACCGATGAACGACTGTCAACAACCATTCACTTGGAACCCACGTTGCGCCGCGCCGTCGCTGTGATGTTCTTCGACAATCAGACAGGCGACCAGAACTTCGAATGGCTGCAGAAAGGACTGACGGAAATGTTCATCCGTTCGCTCTCTCAGTCTCAGTATTTATCCGTATTGAGCACAGAACGACTGTACGAGATACTCGAACGTCTCGGAAAAACCGGTTCTACGGAAGAAGTCGATATGGACATGGCCGCCATCGTGGCCAAGGAAGCGAATGTGGAGGCGATTCTCTCTGGAAACATTACGAAGCGTGGCGATTCTCTGAGAATCGATATCAAGGTTCACGAGCCGAATCGCAGTCAAACCATGCGGGAAGAGAGCATCGAAGGCCGCGGGCTGGAGAATATATTCAGCATGGTCGACCATCTCACACAAAGAATTAAGAGTGATTTTAAAGTCACCCCCGAAAAAGACGAGCCCAGTCGGGGAATCGCGGATTTGTCTACGAACTCTCTGGAAGCGTGGCGACATTATTCATCCGGTGTGGATTTCTCAAATAAGTTGTTGTATGCAGACGCCGTTACAGAATTTCAGAAAGCCGTCGAACTGGATTCGACATTTGTGTCCGCATACTTGGAATTGTGCGGGATGCTGATGAATCAGCAGGAAATCAATCGAGGATTAGAAGTCCTCAACACGTTGAAGTCGATTCGAGGAAAAGCCACGCAACAGGAAAAATATGAAATCGACCTGTACGAGGCGCTCAATAACCGCGACATCAAATCCGCCATCAGCGTATACGAGCAATGGATCGAACAATTCCCCGAAGATAGAGACGCGAATATGAGCCTTGCCAATTTGTACTTGGCTCTCCGCAACTACGACCAGGCCATTCATTACTACCAAAAGGTCTTGACCATCGATCCGAAATACAAACTAACGTACAACCAGCTCGGGTACATCTATGCATACAGAGGGGACTATGCCGACGCGATCTCCATCCTCGAAAAATACAGAGAGACGGCTCCCGATGAGCCCAACCCGTACGACAGTCAGGGAGAAATCTATCTTTTCATGGGGGACTATAAAAACGCTGAGAAACGCTATAAAAAATCACTTGAAGTGAACGACAATTTTATCGCTTCTCTCATCGGATTGGGAAATATCTACCTCGATACGGGGCAATACAGAAAAGCGTTGAATATTTTTAAACAGCACCTTGCAAAAGCGGCGGATCGAGGTGCGAAAACGACTGCGTACTCGCAATTGGCGCTCACGCATTGGAAGCTGGGAGAAACGGAAAAAGCCGTCGCCAATTATGAAAAACTCCTCGATCTATCTACCAATTCGTACATAGCGACCGAAAGAATGAATGAAATCTATCTCAAATCGGGCGACAGCACCAGGGCGTTTGAGTCCCTGAAAAAAAATTACATCGTGATTAGGAACTCCATAACAGGGGACCCCACGCTCATCACATCGTTGGCCATCCTGAGTCTGGAGCATGAGTTCAACACCGATGAAACCATCGATGTCCTACAGCAAGTGTTCAAGGCAAGCGACAATCGGCTTTTGCGCACACAAGCCAATTTTTTCCTCACGCTTCTTTACATGAAGACCAATCGTCTGGATGATCTCGAACGACTATCCGAAGTTTTTACGGATGAATTTTTAACCATTTTCAAAGAAAACCGCAACATGGGATACATCAATATATGGAAATACTATTCCACGCTTAATGAATTCTACCATCGTCATTTCGACCAGGGGACTCGAAATTACCGTCAACTCATCGATCTCTGTGCGGAACATAACCTCAATATGCCCGAAATGGTATTCCGTATTTTTCTGACCGATCTGTACCTCCACGCAGGTAAAAATGACGAAGCCCGGCAACTCCTGCAAACGGTCGGAATGCCCAAGGAAGAAGAATGGATGGTCATCGGACCGTTCGACAACAAGGACGGCTTCCGGAAACAGTATCCTCCGGAGAAGAAAATCGACCTCGAAAAAATGGTTCGCGACCGATCTCAATCCGTCGTCTGGCAGCATGCTAAAGATGAAATCAACGATGGGTATGTCAATTTGAGACAGATCCACAAACAATCGAACTGGTCTGTCGCGTACGGACTCATCTACATCCACAGCCCGAACGAGAGGAACGTTCAATTCCGGTTGGGAACGGATGAATCTGTGAAACTGTGGTTGAACAATGCACTCGTATGGAGGTTTAACAGATACAGGGGAGCGATCTTCGACGACGACATCTTTCAAGCAACTCTAAAACCGGGACTCAATAAAATCCTCATCAAAGTGTGCAACCGCCTCGGTGAGTGGGGTTTCTATTTCCGCGTCACGGACGAACAGGGCAACGGCATAAACGACATTCAATTCATACCCGCTGACAAGCGTGATGACATCAAGCCCTGAAACTCCCGCAACTCCCTGTCTTAAAGAGACACCAATTACAATCCATCCCAGAAGATTATCAGAGTGACCCCCAAATTTTTGGTATACTGAGCATCTAATTGTGATTATAATAAATAATTAAGATAGTATGATTTTGTGAAAAAGTGATTTTAAAAAGAGGTCTTCATTTGGGGATGGGTATCGCCTTTTTGTCAGCCGCGGCTTCAACCAGATCTCCAGTTAAAAATAAAGGAGTGGGCATCAGTCCGGCTGTGCCGGAATGGCGCAGGGGAGATGGAGGGGAGGAGATTCAATTTGGCATAGCGGGGCTCGAATAGTACAATCTATGGCCTACAAAAAGGCGGATTCTTTGGCTACTTTCTTGAAAGAAAGTAGCATCACATTTTTTGTTTAATGCTCCATCTTTTACGGACAGAGAGAAAACTCTGATAATTTGAAAAATGGGGGTCATTCAAATCCCAGAAGATTATTTCTTGACAAATCCAAAAATTTTCTGTAAACTGAATCGAATTCACACACAAACAGTATTCTCTTAAAACAACCCAATACGTACGGAGGCATCCATGAAAACGATCATACTTCTCACCGCATGCGTACTGTGTTTATGGCTGAACCAAACTCCGGCACAGGGGCAGGATCTCGAAGGAAACGTTTCTGAATTCACCTCCATAAACGGCAAATTGTACATCCAGCCGCTGGCCGACACCTTCGGGGCGAACATGAACAGCGGTCTGTTTCACGGAGCACGCATCAAGCGAATGGGATTTCATCTCTCCGTCGGCCTCACTGCCATGGGCGCCCTCATAGCGGATGAACAAAAAACATTCACGACTGAGCTGGAAGGGGACCTCCCCGCTGACTTGGAACTCCCAACGCTTTTCGGAAGCGAAGACGGCATCTACGTGAATGAAATCGATGCAACCATCAAGGGCGTTTGGAGTCAATCGTTCTTTCCGCTTGCGATCCCCCAGTTAACGGTCGGATCATTGTTCGGAACTCAGCTCACCCTTAGATGGTTCGAATATAAAATCGATGATGAGATCGGTAAGGTTAAAATCTGGGGAATCGGCGGACAGCACAGCATCAGTCAGTATATTCCGCTCTGTCCCATCGACTTGGCAGTCGGTTACTTCCGCCAGTCCTTCCGGGTCGGCGATCTGGTTGATGCGAGCGCGACGTACCTCGGCTTACAGGCAAGCTATTCGTTCAGTGTGCTTTGCTTTTACGGAGGATTTGGATACGAACGATCCAATGTAAATATCTCCTATACAAATGACGAAGACGGAGAACAAACACGAATCCATTTCGAGCTCGACGGTAAAAACAAGACACGGTTTACGATCGGACTGCTCTTCGACCTTCCCATACTCAAAATCTTCGCCGACTACAACATGGGGGCGCAGAACGTCGTGAGCGCGGGGATCGGTCTCGGGTACTGAGCATCGAGTAAAAATGAAAACCCCAGTCTTTTCTAAAAAGACTGGGGTTTGAACATACTTCGGATGATTATCCAATCTTAAAAAGGGAGGGACAAGCATGTTGACCACAAAACGCGTGCTCATCGCAACCGTCTGCGGTTTTGTATTCGGTCTCGTCTGCATGACTCTGGCCACATCAAATCCCAACGCAGCCGCGCCGCTTACTACGGCAGTCAAATGGAACATCGTTCTCAGCCGCACGCTCATGGGATTCATGATCGGCATCAGCGCGCTGAGAATGGTTTGGTGGCTGCACGGGATCGTCCTCGGCATCATCGGCAGTCTGCCCATGGCCGTAGCCGTCATGGGCGATACCGGTATCATGATCGGCTCCGTCGTCATGGGCATTATCTATGCCTTCCTCATCGAACTCATCACGACCGTCCTCTTCAAGGCAAAGGCAGCCAGCAGCAAATAATCGAAGGGCAGGATTCGTTCCTGCCCTTTCTCTCTCAATTCTCAGCAGGACACGCGATGGAAAAAACACAGCATCCTCAATCGGTCGATAAAAATGCAGCCCTCGTCATCGCCGCCATGGCAGCCTTCCTCACTCCATTCATGGGATCTTCCGTCAACATCGCCCTCCCCTCCATCGGAAAGGAATTTTCTGTGGACGCGGTCGTCTTAAACTGGGTGGCCACCGCCTACCTCCTATCCGCAGCCATCTTTCTCGTCCCTTTCGGAAAAATGGCCGACATCCATGGAAGGAAAAAAGTATTCACCTGGGGTATTGCCATTTACACACTTTCTTCACTTCTTTCAGGGATCTCACCCATCGTCTCCATACTCATCATCTCCCGGATAATTCAGGGGGTCGGGAGCGCCATGATTTTCAGCACGGGCGTCGCTATACTGACTTCCGTGTTCCCCGTCGGAGAACGGGGCAAGGCCCTTGGCATCAACGTATCCATGACGTACATGGGATTGTCCCTTGGGCCGGTCTTTGGAGGACTCCTCACCCAGCACCTCGGCTGGAGGAGCGTCTTCCTCGTCAACGTCCCGCTCGGCTTGTTCGTTTTATTCATCACACTCTTGAAATTAAAAGGTGAATGGGCCGAATCACGGGGTGAATCACTCGACCGTATGGGCGCGGTCATGTTCGGCGTTTCCCTGGCCGCTGTGATGATCGGCCTATCAAAACTGCCATCCACGTTCGGTATTTCCATCCTGTCCGGAGGTGTGATGGGCATTCTGATATTCATCCGATGGGAAACGCGGATTGACAATCCCCTGCTCAACATGAACCTGTTCCGTCGCAATGTTGTCTTTGCCCTCTCCAACTTGGCCGCTCTCATCCACTACAGCGCGACATTCGCCGTAGGGTTCCTTCTCAGCCTCTACCTTCAGTACATCCAGGGGTTCAGTCCTCAGAAGGCCGGCTTCGTCCTCATCGCCCAACCTGTGGTCATGGCAGCCTTTTCTCCCCTTTCCGGACGCCTGTCGGACCGCGTCGAGCCCCGAATCATCGCGTCCGTCGGCATGTCAATCACAGTCATCGGACTTATTTTTCTCTCGTCTGTGAATGCCCAAAGTGCCATTTCCGTGGTCATCCTCAGTCTGTTGCTCCTCGGTTCCGGATTTGCCCTTTTTTCCTCCCCGAACATGAACGCCATCATGAGTTCCGTCGAACGAAAATTCTACGGCGTTGCATCGGCCACATTGGGGACGATGCGCCTCACCGGCCAGATGCTCAGCATGGGCATCGCCATGCTCATCTTTTCCCTCATCATCGGAAGAATCCAAATCTCTCCAGAACACTATCCCCAATTTCTGATGAGTATGAAAACGGCTTTCATCGTGTTCGCTTCCATGTGTTCAATCGGCATCTTTGCCTCCCTGGCCAGAGGAAGAGTATCCGACTCAAAGCACACATAAAGGAGAAGAGGAGAAAGTCCCGGACTCATGAATTCGAAAGTATTATGAATCCACGCTTTTTTTCCGTACCTTAAATAATCTGATAAATTCATAAACCACAGAGCACTCAGAG
>JBDRSZ010000021.1:0-15012 GCA_043824415.1 bacterium
TGTCGCCGGAGCTGTTGCCGAAGCTGCGGTGACAGCCATTCTCGAGGCCGGATCGAAAGAAGCCGTCGTGGACAACGGAGGCGACATTGCCCTGTACATCCGGGAGCCGATACGGATCGGGATTTTCTCGGGTTTCGGAGGAGTCCACAACCTGGCCCTTGAAGTCGAGCCGAGAGAGTCGGCATTTGGTATCTGTACGTCTTCCGGGACAATAGGCCACTCCTTCAGCTACGGAAAAGCCGATGCGGCTCTCGTCGTTTCAGAAGACATCCTCTTGGCGGACGCTGCGGCCACAGCCCTCGGAAATCGGATCACAGATGCGTCGGACATCGAACATGCATTCGATACTTTTCAATCCATTCGGGAAATCAAGGGAGCCATGGCAATCTTCGGTCAAAGAATCGGCATCTGGGGATCGCTCCCGAGACTGACAAAGGCCCGTGTAGACATCGAACTCATCACAAAAGGGAGATGAACCATGAAAAAAAGACGCTGTGCGGTCGTAGGCGCCACAGGGATCGTCGGCCAGACATTCCTCAGACTGCTGCACGATCATCCCTATTTTACAGTCGCTGCCATCTGTGCGAGCGAGACTCGGATCGGAGAGAAGCTCGGTCAATCGATACCCTTCCTGCAAGAATCCCTGCCGTCGGAGATACTCAACATGTCTTTATCGGGAATGTGCATAGATGGACTAAAGCAGGAAGGGATCTCCATCGTCTTCTCTGCACTGCCCGCGGACATCGCAAAGCCGTTCGAATCCGCGGCTGCAGAGGCAGGCTTGGGCGTGTTCTCCAACGCCAGCGCACACCGAATGGATAAAAGCGTTCCGATCTTAATAGCGGAAATCAACAGCGAACACCTCGAACTCATAAAAACACAGTCCTGGAATGGATCGAGCGGCGGGTTCATCGTGACGAATGCAAACTGCACAACCACGGGTCTCTGTGTGGCGCTGGCCCCCATCTCCGACTTGGGGATCGAAGAACTCATCGTCTCCAGCTACCAGGCCCTATCCGGAGCCGGCTATCCGGGCCATGCAGCACTGGAGATGTCCGCCAACTGCATCCCCCACATCCCCAAGGAGGAAGAAAAGGTGAGGATCGAAACGAAAAAAATCTTCGGTACCTTTGCCCGCGACGGAATAAAACCTTCGAACTGGGCCGTCTTCCCCCACTGCGTTCGCGTATCGACGCCCGTGGGCCATCTCATATCTGTCCATGCCAAGATAGCAAAAAGGGCGGATGTGAAGACCATCGCCGAGCGATTCAGAAAATTCAAGCCGCCGAACCGCATTTCACAGCTTCCCTCATCTCCCTATCAAGCCGTCCTCCTACGGGACGAACCCGATCGTCCCCAGCCGCGACTCGACTCCGCTGCCGGTGAGCCGGAGAGAGCCCGGGGAATGGCAGTCTCTGTGGGCAGGTTGTCTGTTTCCGGTAAGATCATCCGTTTTGTGGCCCTTTCCCACAATCTCATACGGGGTGCTGCCGGAGGTTCCATCCTCAACGCAGAACTTCTGTACAGGGAGGGATGGCTATGATCGTCATGAAGTTCGGCGGATCTTCTCTCCGCGATGCAGAATCGTTGCTTCGGGTGGCCGAAATCATCCGAAGCGAAGAAGAGAAGAAAAAAATTATCGTTGCTTCGGCGGTCAACGGAGTGACCGATCATCTATTGGCCAGTATTCGTGCAGCACTCGAAAACCACCGTGGAATCGGAAGCATCGTCGAAGACTTCCACACACTCCACAGAAATCTGATCATCGGTTCCATCCCGACCGTAGAACATCGCCTAAGGGCGATGAAAGAAGTCGAATCCCTGCTCGCTGGATTCGAGAAACTCCTCTTCGGGGTAGCATACACCGGCGAATGCACGCCGCGGATGCAGGATAGGATCGTCAGCAATGGAGAGCGGTTGTCTGCCCGGATCGTGGCGGAATGCTTAAAAGCACACGGCGTTGAGTCGAAGGCCCTCGACGCAGACGCCGTCGACATCATCGCCGTCGGCCAGTGGGGATGCGGGAATGCGGATTTGGATCAGATTGAAGAAAAGCTGCCGAATCACATCCTACCCCTCTTGGAGAGAGGAACCATCCCCGTTATCACGGGCTTTTTCGGCCGCACAAAAGACCATCACCCCATCACTTTCGGGCGCGGCGGCACCGACTACAGCGCCGCCGTCGTTTCCCACGCGATGAACGCCGAAGTGCTGCAGATATGGAAAGACGTCGACGGATTCCTAAGCGCCTCACCCGAAATCGTCGAAAACCCAAAACTCGTGAGCCATCTATCGTACGACGAAGCCGCAGAATTGGCCTACTTCGGAGCCAAAATCCTCCATCCGAGAACTGTAGAGCCTCTACATGCAAAACAAATCCCCATCGTCATCAAAAACACCTACCGTCCAGAGGCCGAAGGCACGCTCATCAGTTCCGATAGACAGGGTCGAGAAGACGTCATCAAAAGCATTACCTTCAGCAGAAACCTGGGCATCATCAAATGCCTGGGTGCCGGATTGGGGTGTCAAGTCGGGTTTCTTCGGGAGGTCATCAGCGCACTCGGAGATAGCGATATCCACACCCGATCCATCGTCACATCGCAAACCGCGATGAGCCTCCTCGTATCTTCGGGTGACCTCGAAAAAAGCAGTCTGATTCTCCGCGACTTACAAATACCCTACGTCGAATCCATCCAGCAGATTCCGGACATTGCCGTCATCGCCGTCGTCGGGAAAGGCCTGGCCGAAACGAAAGGCCTTGCGGCTAAAGTCTTGACAGCGGTGGCGGATTCGAACATCAACGTAGAAATGATGTCATCGGGAGCTTCGCGGGCGGCTTACTACTTTCTAGTAAGAGATGAAGCCCTCGAAAAATCCATCAAAGCCATTCATGCAGAATTCTTCGAGTAAACACAAACACCATCATCAAAGGAGGAAACCAACATGGAAAAGTCGTACGAAGAGATCAACGAAAAGATTAATAAAAGACAAGCGGTCGTTGTCACAGCCGACGAGATTGCCGATCTGATCGACCGGCAGGGTTTTGATAAGACCCTCCGCACTGTCGACGTGGTAACGACCGGGACGTTCGGCCCGATGTGCTCCTCCGGGGCTTTCATCAACTTCGGACATTCCAAACCGAGAATCAGAGCACAGCGGGTGTGGTTCAACGGTGTGGAAGCCTACGCAGGAATCGCGGCCGTCGATGCGTACATCGGGGCGACTCAGGCCAAAGACGAAGGAGAGAACAAACTCCCCAACCTCCGTCCCAAATACGGCGGCGCGCACGTCATCGAAGACTTCGTGGCCGGAAAACGGGTCCTGCTGCGAGCTATCAGCAGCGGTACGGACTGTTACCCCTCGCAGGAAGTCGAGAAACAGCTCACGCTGAACGAATGCTCCGATGCCTTTCTCTTCAACCCGCGCAACGCATATCAAAACTACGCCTGCGCCGTCAACGTAAGCGATCGGCCCATCCACACCTACATGGGTGTTCTCAAACCCAATTTTGGCAACGCCTCGTATTGCAGCGCCGGACAGCTGAGCCCCCTCCTCAACGACCCCACGTTTCAAACCATCGGCATCGGAACGCGGATATTTCTGGGCGGAGACGTCGGTTACATCACCGGACCTGGAACCCAGCACAACCCTTCGGTACCGAAAGGCAAAAACAACGTCCCGCGCGGCCCTGCGGGAACAATCGCTGTGACAGGCGACATGAAAAAGATGTCGAGCCAATGGTTGAAAGCCGTCGTGTTCAAGGGCTACGGCATTTCGCTGCGCGTCGGTATCGGTCTGCCCATCCCCATATTGAACGAGGACATCCTCCGTCACACCTCGGTGCGAGATGAAGAAATATTCACACGAATCGTCGATTACAGCCACGATTACCCGCAGATGACAGGACGAACGATGGGAGAAGTGTCGTATGCCGAACTACGGAGCGGACGCATCACCTTCAGGGGCAAGAGAATACCCACCGTCTCTCTATCGTCATACGCCCGGGCGCACGAAATCGCCAATATTCTCAAGCAATGGATTGAGAGAGGCGAGTTCTTCCTCGGACAACCAGTCGAATTGCTCGACAATGGATTCTCACGAAAATGATTTTGATTTTTACAGTTTTCATCGTATTTTTAACAAAGAGGGGTCTCACATCGATAATCACCGGATAGAAAAAATTTCTATCCATGAGGAATGTCTGTATGGCAAACATCAAAAAGAAAAAAGGAGTCATCGCCATTCTCACGGGGGGCGGCGACGTGCCGGGGTTGAACCCGGCCATCCGTGCGGTTACGATTCGGGCCATCCGCGAAGGATACCGTGTCATCGGAATACGCCACGGATGGGGCGGGTTGGTCGAGATGGTCCGGGATCATCAGTCCGACAACAGCGACAATTTTCAGCTGCTCTCCGAAGAAATTGTGAACAAAGCGGGACGGACGGGCGGCACGTTCCTCCACAGCTCCCGCACGCGCCCGAGTCACATCTCCAAGATAAACGTCCCCAGCCATTTAAGAGAGACGTATACTAAAGAAGTAAATGACCTGACGCCCGAAGTCCTCAAAAACCTGGACTTCCTGGGAGTGGATTACCTCATCCCCATCGGAGGAGACGACACGCTCAGCTACGCAGTACGACTCTACAAAGAAGGCGTGAGGATCGTGGCCATCCCCAAAACAATGGACAACGACGTGCCCGGAACGGATTACTGCATCGGATTCAGCACGTGCGTCACACGAACCATCATGATGACGAACAGCCTGCGGACCTCGGCCGGTTCTCACGAACGCTTCCTCGTCTTGGAGGTCTTCGGCAGGTACGCCGGCTTTACGGCCATGCTCCCTACGATGGCAGGTGCGGCCAACCGCTGTGTCATCCCCGAACACAAATTCGACATCGAAAGATTGACCGAACTCTTGGCTTCGGACCGATTCAGAAACCCCAGCCGGTACTCCGTCGTGTTGGTATCCGAGGGCGCGATGTTCGAAGGAGGTGAGATGGTCTTCAGAGATGCTACCCAGGACGCTTATGGGCATAAAAAATTGGGCGGCATCGGAGACCTCATCTCCGAAGAATTACAACATCTCTCACCCAAGTACAACAACGGCCGACCCATCAACGTCATCAATCAAAAACTGGGGTACCTCGTTCGCGCCGGCGATCCCGACGCCATCGATTCCATCGTACCCATGGCGTACGGCAACCTGGCGCTCGACCTCGTTCTGAGCAGGGTACACGGCCGTCTCGTCGTCCTAAAAAACGGCAAATACGACAATATGCCCATCGAAGTTATCACGAGTTATAAAAAAGTCGTCAATGTGAAAAAACATTACAACACGGAACGGCTGAGGCCCTTGTATAAAAGCTTCAAAAGGAAACCGCTGTTCATCATGACGAGTGAACAGGAATAGGCTTGCTCGAACAGCTGTGCTCAGATCATGAAATTTATCGCTGACCTTCACATCCACTCCCACTTTTCTATCGCCACGAGCAAGAATCTCGTGCCCGAGCATTTACACTTCTGGGCTCGAAAGAAAGGCATCACCGTCGTCGGGACGGGCGATTTCACGCACCCCGGCTGGCTGGGCGAGCTGAAGGAAAAATTGGAGCCGGCCGAGCAGGGACTCTTCAAGCTGAAAGAACAATATCGTCTCAACGATACCTTTCACATCCCCTCTCCAATCCAGAACGACATCCGATTCATCCTGACCGCTGAGATCAGCAACATCTATAAAAAAGGAGACTGCGTTCGTAAAGTCCACAACGTCATCTTCGCTCCCTCGTTCGAGGTTGTAGAAAAAATTCAGAACGCACTCGCTAAAATCGGCAACATCACCTCCGACGGCAGGCCCATTCTCGGTCTCGATTCCCGCGATCTTCTGGAGATCGTGCTCGAAGCGTCGGAGAATATCTTTTTCGTCCCGGCCCACATCTGGACCCCCTGGTTCTCGGCCCTCGGGAGCAAATCCGGTTTCGATTCCATCGAAGCGTGCTACGGCGACCTTTCTCCTCACATCTCCGCCGTGGAAACAGGTCTTTCAAGCGACCCGGCCATGAACTGGATGTGCAGCTTTTTGGATAAATACACCCTCCTGTCCAATTCCGACGCCCACTCGCCCGAAAAACTCGGCCGCGAGGCCAACTTTTTCGACACTGCCCTTTCCTACGACGCCATCATCCAAGCGATCCGGGAGGGCGATCCGGAACGTTTCTTGGGAACCGTGGAATTCTTCCCACAGGAGGGGAAGTACCACTACGACGGCCACCGAAAATGCGGCATCTGCTGGGACCCCGTCCAGACCCTGAAACATCAGGCCCTCTGCCCCGTTTGCGGCAAAAGCGTGACCATAGGCGTGATGAACCGCGTGGCCCAGCTTTCCGACAGACAAGATCCGACCCAACGCCAAAATCCATCCCCGTTCTATTCCCTCATCCCTCTCAAGGAGATTCTCTCGGAAATCGCAGGCGTCGGCCCGAACGCCAAGCAGGTTGTCCATGCGTACAGCGTCCTCATACAGAAACTGGGCTCCGAACTCGACGTCCTGCTCCACCTGCCCGTCGATGAAATCGCGCGCAGGAGCAACCCCGTGCTGGCCGAGGCCATCCGAAGAATGAGGGCGGGAGAAGTCATCATCAAAGAAGGCTACGACGGCGAGTACGGCATCGTCCACGTATTCAACGAAGATGAATCCAAAAGCTTTTCATCCCAGGACTCCCTGTTCGATGTCCGCGTTTCCGAAAGACGCTCCCAGTACAAAGCCCGAAGGCCCATCGCCTTCGATCTTGTGGAATACCGACACCTGAAGGAAAGAAAACCCGAAACGCCAAAAGAACGGTCGGAACCGACTCCGGCGGCAGACAAATCCGATCCTCTCCACAGCCTCAACGCTGAACAGCGAAAAGCCGCCGAGCATGCCTCCAGTCCAGCCCTCATCCTCGCAGGACCCGGAACGGGCAAAACCCTCGTCCTCACCCATCGAATCGCCCATCTCTTACAGAAGCGTTCCGTCTCTCCGGAAAATATTTTGGCCGTCACCTTCACCAACAAAGCCGCCGGCGAGATGAAAGAACGTCTGGCCCGACTCGTGAGCGACGACGAAATCCTCTCCCGACTCACGGTATCCACATTCCACGCCTTCGGTCATGCAATGCTGAAAGAGCAATCCGCGGGGACAGGAAGGACCGACCGCTTCCTTGTCTTCGACCGCGAAGACACAGAGCGCATTCTCCGGAAAGAGCTGGGCTGTCCGCAGAAATCCGTCAGGAAAACGGCCGACGCCATCGCAGACCTCAAACAGACAGCGACGCTGCGAGAGGAAATCGAAGATGCGGATCTGGCCGATCTCTTTGAAAAATACGAAACCTTCCTCATTTCGCAGAATGCCTTCGACCTCGACGACCTCATCTATCAACCGCTCCTCCTTTTTACAAAATTTCTGGAAATACTTGCCCATTATCAAAAGAAGGTCCTGTGGATTCTCGTCGACGAATACCAGGACATCAACGCCGCTCAGTACAAGTTCGTCCGACAGCTGATGCCAGCACAGGACGCCAACATCTTCGTCATCGGCGATCCCAACCAGGCCATCTACGGTTTCCGCGGCGCCGACGTCCGGTTCATCCAGCGGTTCCGGGACGATTATCCCCATGCCGCTGTCTACAGGCTGCAAACCAGTTATCGATGCACCGGCAGCATCCTCAAGGCATCAAGCAGCATTCTAAGAAGTACAGCATCCCTCGAAACTCGCAACTCGAAATCCGAAACCTCTGAATCACTCCTCGAAGGACTGCAGGAGGGCGTTAAAATCAACATCTCGCATCAGCCGTCCGACAAGAGCGAAGCCGAATTCGTGGCTCGGACCATCGAAAGGTTGATGGGCGGCCTGCGGTTTTTCTCCATCGACAGCGCCATCACGGACGGGGACGCATCCTCGCACGCGAACAGCCTCTCCGATTTCGCCGTCCTGTGCAGAATTCACCAGCAGATGAAAGCCGTCGAGAAGGCCTTTCACGACCACAGCATCCCGTACCAGACCGTGGGCGACGTGCCGTTCTTCAAGCAGGCAGCCGTACGGGACATCCTCGACATCCTGAAGCTCGCCGTCCATCCAGAGAACCAATACCTGAAATCCCGGCTCGTCGATTCGCGTAAATCAATTCCTCAGAATCAGGAATTTTTAAACACCCTCGTGAGCACCTCCGATTCGGTAGAACAGACCCTCTCCGGGATCGCGGACCGCTTTTTCACCAAAGACGATACGATGGATGAGAACGCGATCAAGAAGCTGCTCTCCCTCGCCCGACCATTCGGAAGCGACTCGGACGGCTTCCTCCGGTTCGCCGCCCTCGGCTCGGCCGTCGACACCCATCAACACAACGTGGAAGCCGTGACGCTCATAACCCTCCACGCCGCGAAAGGTCTCGAGTTTGAGTGCGTCTTCATCACCGGCTGCGAAGACGGCCTCCTGCCTTACCGGCTCTTCGAGAGCCAGGAGTGCGACCCCGAGGAGGAAAGGCGTCTTCTCTACGTCGGCATGACCCGCGCAAAAAAAATTCTTTTCCTCTCCCATGCCGACAAACGTTTCCTCATGGGCCGGGAACATTCATTCAGCAAGAGCCCCTTCCTCCACAACATCGAAGAAGAACTCGTCGAGGAGTCCGCGGCCGAATACAGAAGAAAACCGAAGAAAACAACCGACCAGCTCGGATTGTTCCCCACTTAAAATCGGCTGGCCGCTGTCAAATTCGATTCATTTTTTTAATTGCATATTGTCCCAAAAATAATTATACTCAAATCAATCGCAATTGCGGTAAGACGCTCAACGCTTAAACCGAAAATATCTTTCTCGACAAACGGATTATAGAACAGAATATCTTTTTCATAAAGGACAATGTAAACTATTTTCATAAGGACTTCACTAATTGCACACACTCATCAGCAAAGTGTCCGTTAGGTAAAATGAAATGAATTACCAAACAATCTTGAAACAGTACAGCCGTGTCGCTCTTGACACTAGGAAGATTTCAGTTATCGAGCGCGCTGTTGATGCGATCTTTGAAGGAGATGAACAAAGCCTCACTACAAACTTCAAGCGCGATGTCATCAAGGCGATTGTCCGCAACCTCTCGAAGCAGATAAGTGACATAAAGGAGATACAGAGCCTCAAGTCTGATGCAATCCGGGAGGCCATTCTGAAGCGCGACAAAAGATCCTGTGTATTCTGTGGAAAACTCCTTACATTGCAGACAATTGAAATCGATCACGATATCCCACGTGGTAGAGGTGGGACAGACCACCCTGCGAATCTCCAAGCAACATGCCGCCGCTGCAACCGGGAAAAAGGACAAAGCACGTCAGCTGAGTATAGACTAGAGATTGACAAAGCAACTCAACTGGTCTTCACAAGGAACGCCAGCAAAGCAATGATGCACCGTGGGATTGATGAAAATGTTGTCATGACTGTTTATCGGAAGGGTGCTTGTGATCGTCCCTGCGGAAACGGTGTCTTGGTACGCGAAGGGGAGATCAACAAAAGACGGATCGCTATACAGTATAAACGACAAGGGTGCAAAGCTAAAGTGTTGACCGTGTACCTTGTGTAGTAAATAGACGAAATATTTACGTCCTAAATTGAATTTGGGACACATACTTGAAATGAGAAATGAAAACATTGTGGCTTTGCTTCTGTAAAAGGCTGTGTGAATGCGCGACTATGAAGAAAAAAATTTATCAGAAATAGAAGCTGCTGTCATCGGCGGTGGGCTAGCTGGACTACTTGCTACAATTAGACTAACACAGGCTCAGGTTCCTACATTGTTGATAGACGAGAGCCTCCCGGATGCGAAGGGCGCACTTGGTGGCTTTGCTAGGTTCTCTGGTGCGAAGTTCTCACTGCCTCCAGCCGGAATGGGCCTTGTGCGGTTGGTGGGCGAGCAACGATTTAAAACAGCACTTAAGCAAGTCACGGCGTTTTTGGGTCTAAATATTGATTCCGCGGCTAGGTCATCGACAAGTTGTACTTCCAAAGATCGTAGAATCTCGGGTAATCTTTTCTATCGACCCTATCAATCGATCCTTCTCTCGTCAGAAGAGATGAACTGCCTCATCGAACAGTGTTCAAACTTTCTGGATAAATCCATTGTTATTAGGGGCAAGTGCGTCAGAATTGACCATAACGATGGGAAATGGCTCACTTCAGTTTGTAAAACACCAAACAATAAATCAATGTGTGTGAAGAGTCGAGCTCTTTTTTGTGCTTCTGGACGTACGGGCGGAGGATTGTTGACCCAACTTGGTTTGGCTAGCCGTGATATCAAAGGCATAGACCTTGGTGTGCGTGTTGAAGTGCCCGACCGATCGCCTCTCGCACAGATGCGTAAACTCGGCCCAGACGCTAAACTCATTTATAAAAAATGTCGAACTTTCTGCTTCAACTTCCCCGGTTTAATGTATCGATATCCTTTCAATAATGTCTCAGTGGCCGGCGGAATTGTGGCAGAAGGATCTTGCAATACTGCAAATGTAGGGCTTGTTTTCAGAGCAAAAGACAAACAGACAAAACTACATAGATTGCTGAAAGTTGCTCATGAGTTAGGAAATGCAGCAATGGAATCCACCTACGAGAGCAAGGATGGTGGAATGGGCAACGCCTCGCAACTGGTGGCTCGCCTTTTCGGCGAGGAGATAAGCCGCGAGTTGCAGGAGTTCAAATCGGCGCTGGGCGCTACCGGCCTGGCCGATTGGGGTGCGCGACACCTTATCCACCTTCCGCTACTGGATTGGTACTGGCCAGTTTTTGGCGGAGACAAAGGCTTTGCCACTGATCTCATGGGACTCTATGTGGCCGGGGATGTTGCCGGACACGCCAGAGGACTACTCCAAGCGGCCCTCTCGGGGTGGCTTGCGGCAGAGGAGTATCTGTCATGAACGGAAAAGCGAGGTTCTTGGATCCTCTCTATGGACGCATAACACTCTCTCACTTAGAGACTGAAATTGCCTTCTCCCCTGAGATGCAGCGTCTTCGGTACATTCGGCTGTGCAACATTAATTCTCTTATGGTTGTCGGCGCTTCCGAGGTTAACAGGTTCGAACACGCCATCGGCGTTCTCCGCCTCGCGAACGACTGGCTCGACGCTCATAGAATCCCAGGAGTCGACGCCAACGACTTCCGCGCTGCCGCTTTGCTCCACGACTTTCAAACTGGACCATTCGGGCACTCGATTCAATACGTACTGGAAGACAGTCGCATTGACGGAGGTTTTGAACACGAGGATGTGGAGAAGGGACGGCAGCGCCGCTACTACCAGGACATCACAGCCAATGCGTCATTTGCTGGCCTTCCATTCAGAGCCGCTGAAATCTGTCGCGACCGTTGGAAACACGTTTCAGATCTCATCCGCGGAGAGGGAAAACTGGGCTCGCTCATCTCCGGAACAATCGATCTCGACAACATCGACAACGTTGTACGGTTGGCTTATCACACGGGGATCACTGAGGAACCCGACGCTGGCGTAGCACGTGATCTGGCACGGGACATTTTCCCGTCGCCAGAAGGACTGCAAGTCTCAGGACCCACTGTCCCAAAGATAGAGCGATGGCAGCAGATCCGTCGGAGGTTATATGAATTACTCCTCTTGGATTGGGCCGAGTTCTCTGGCAAAGCTATGCTGACGCGCGCATTTGAAGATGCGGTACGTTACGGGTTAGTGGGGGCGGACAGTTGGAGACTCACGGATGAAGAACTCATGAACGTGTGTGAACACGGCTCGGTTGGCGAAGCTCAGAGTGTTAAAAATCTTGCGTGGCGATTGCGGACGGGCAATCTCTACTCACCAGTGGTTCTCCTTCGCACACCAGCAGTGGATCTCTATTCCAAGATTACACGTATGGAGACAAAGCGAGAACTTGAGAAGGAGATAAGGGATTCTGTCTATGGGAAAAAAACAGGACGCGCCATTCTAGTGCATCCCATCCTCGATTGGAAGAAAACGGATAGGTCAGTAGATGTTCTTGTCAGAGAGACCAGCCGACGCTTGACAGTTGGGACTGACAGCAAGACGTTACTTCTCGGCGTTTTCTCGTCAGCACGTGCGTCCTCAGGTAAAGAGCAAACCCACCTGCGAGATGCTGCAATCCGTGCTCTGCAACGTTTCGGATTCTCGGAGTTGAAAGATTTGATCGATCCCATGGATGAATCGTCGAAGGACGGAAGCACGAGCAACGAAGGGCAGATGGCAATTTTCAGATGATTGAAAGACTACTCCGACAACTTAGTGCAGTTAACTGGGATTTCCCCGGCTTGAATCCGGATGTCACCAGTGCAATACATTGGTATCCTGGTACCTTCCCTGCTCAGATGCCCGCTGCTCTTGTGGAGGCCTTGTCGGGTAAGGGGGACATGGTTTTTGATCCCTACGGAGGAATAGGCACGACCGCTGTTGAGGCCGTCCGACTTGGCAGAAAGGCGTGGACGGTGGACATCAACCCTGTCGCTTGCTTGTCGGCCTACGTACTTGGTGGTTTGCTACTATTAAAGACCGGCCGGCAAGTCGATATCAGCGGATTATTTGCAGTTATTCAAGACGCTGTCTTGCACCGAAATGGACAGGATAAATGGCTCGGCTTGGCCGGTCTCGAAGCCGCGCAAAAGTCATCCAATCTCCTCGACCAGACAATTAGGCCACGCCCTCAAGCGATGTTAAATATCATGATAACACACATGCCAGCACAGTGGAGTTTGCTGCAAAAATGGTTCGAACCAGCGACGCTATCTCAGGTCAAACGCCTCCTTACCAGAATTGTCGAAACCGAAATGCCACCCTTCTCCAGCCTAATCGCACTCACCATGCTCTCCGCAGTTCTTCGTGCATCATGCTCACAGACCAGAAGCTACGGTCATGTCGCCGACAACTGTTTCCCGAAGGTGTTCACATACAAGGAACTTGGCTCGCTCTGTCGGCATTGGCTTGGAAGGACCGCATCAGTTGTTGCCAGAGTACGCACTGATACTCTTGATTCAACCCAGTACCGAGGTGTCAGATTTTGGGTGACCATGCACGACTGGGCAGTGGCTATCTCATCTCTCACCCCCCGTCCGGGTAACAAGAGCAAACTTCTGGTCACATCTCCTCCATATGCTAACGCCATTGACTACACGCGTGGGCAGAGGCTTTCATTGTACCTTCTTGGGTATGACGATGACGCCATTGCAACTTTAGGTTCTCATGAAATTGGGGCAAGACGCAAGAGATTCCATGCCGATTCTGAAAAACGATGGGCACAAGATCTTTCTCAAGCAATGGTTGCACAATTGAACCTTGTGGACGATGAGGGGATTATTGCGCTAGTTCTACCACACAAGGATCATGGCCGAGAGGCTGGATCTGCTGGGCTGAAAAGCATCTTGATTGAGTATGGATGGAAGTGCATATTTACAACTCCCCGTTCCATACGACAGTTCCGCACAAGGCATTCATGGACTTCGATAAAGCGAGAGACAATCGAAATATATCAGAAGAATGGTTAGAGAGGAGCTTCCCAATGTATACAATCATGGTCCTTGTCGGGGTCAGAGGTTCAGGAAAAACGACTGTCATAGAGAATATCAGAAACTCATGTGGCATTATCGTACTGCAACCCTCGACAACGCGGACCCCGCGACCTGACGAGAAGAACGAATATGACTTCAGGGACGCAGGCTCCTGGGATCGGAACGACTTCGCGTGGACGATAAAGGTAAACAGTGAATCGTACGGAATGCGGAAATCCGAACTACGTTCAATTCCGACTGGTGATGTGGGTGTCACAGTCTTCCATCCAGGTAACCTTCAGGTGTTGGAGGACTATCGCCGACAAGCGGAGATGGAGTTCGTGACAGTCGGACTCGATACGGTGGAATCTCTTGAAGAACAGGTACGTCGGACTGGTGATGATCCCAGTCGGAATGAAGGGGTGCTAGCCTTCAACGCCCAACGTTCTGTCGTTAGGAAATGCGATGTTGTTTTATCGGGGGCGTCAGATGTAGTGCAAGAGGCAGTGAAACAAATCGCTATCCTGCTTGCTAAACGTGGAGTTTTGCATGGGGACGCGATTCGTGCGCTTGTGAGAGCTGGTACACTCGTGAAAGGCGCCGAACCACAGAACGTACAACCAGCCAGTTACGATCTGCGACTGGGTGACACGGTATGGTGCAAAGGTAAGTGGATTACACTGGGGGACAGAAGTCCTGTGGCTACAATACCTCCGTACTCGTACATCATCGCTCAGGCTCTTGAAGAGGCCG
The DNA here is from genome assembly GCA_043824415.1 of bacterium. Taxonomy (GTDB): domain Bacteria; phylum Zhuqueibacterota; class QNDG01; order QNDG01; family DSAB01; genus JBDRSZ01. The sequence continues at coordinate 14,286 of JBDRSZ010000021.1, forward strand.
AACTACCAAAATTCATCAGTGCCCATTATGATGTGAAACTCTCACTGTTCTTCCAGGGGATCACCCTTTCAAACGGTCCGCAAGTTGACCCTGGCTATTCTGGCGGATTGTTTTGTCTGCTCTTCAACAGTAGCGATAGAAATGTTGGAATACGTCGCGGGGACCACTTCGCCACCATAGAGTTTCTCACAACGAGCAAGGTTACCGAGGGATACCAGGGCGAACACCAGCTGAAATCCAAGCCGATCGATTTTATGGAAGCAACGACAGCCGTGAGTCCGGGTGGAACTCTGTTGGACAGGTTTGAAAAGATAAAGAAATCTTGGACGCGAACCAAAGGCGCAATCATTAGCGTCGGGATCCCCATTGTTCTTGGATTGTGCGCACTGTTACCTATACTCCTTGATCGCCTGGGGGACGTGCGTGATGTTATCAGAGATGCAAAGATGCAACAAAAGGATGTCGAAAAGACAGTCAAAGAATCCCAAGACCTACAGAAAAATATACAGAGCCTGCTCGACAGTCTGGACGTTCGCATAGATATCCTAGAAAAAGTAAGTGCGACGACAAACAACTTGCCTCTCCCATCTGCCCCGACGCCCCAACAATTGGGGCAGAGGATACCGTAACCTTGAAGGAACCGGATACTAATCATTTTTATAGTAGCGTCTGAAAAAAACATTCCACTCCGTCCCAAGTTTAACTTGGGACGGAGACCCGAAGGACC
>JBDRSZ010000022.1:0-3280 GCA_043824415.1 bacterium
TCGTCTCCGACGGCCTCGACGTTTACATCGAGGCGATCCTCCGGAAATACGGTCTCGATGTGGAATTCTACTCCAACCGTCTCCTCTTTCGGGAGGATGACCGGATCGACTTCGACTTTCCTTTGGCGAGCGAGGAGTGCGGGCGGTGCGGGACCTGCAAACGCTCCATTCTCGAACGTTTCCGGCCCGATTATGACCGGATCATCTACATCGGCGACGGTTATTCCGACGTCTGCCCCGCCCGAGCCGCCGATCAGGTCTTTGCGAAACCGATCCTCCACGAAAAATGCACGAAGAACGGCACGCCCTCTATTCTGTACGATGATTTCAGCGATATCCGCCGCTGCCTGGGAAAAAACCTCCCGGACGGTTTTGTGAAACCGGCCGGAAGAGATTGATAAAAATGCGGGCGAACAAAAGAGATTTTGTATAGAGGGGAAATTATCGAACAAAATTGCAAGGTGGCTCTAAAGTGTTCCTTTTTTGAATTGATTGGCGGATATGCGGTTCTTTTTCATAAGGGCATAAAAATTCGGCCTTTGCATGCCTGCCCGCGCGGCGGCAAGGGTGATATTCCCCTTGGAGGCCTTGAGAGCCTTGATGAGAAAGGCCTTTTGCAGGTGGCCAAAGACCTCATCCATAAGATGCTTTTTCCGTGCATTGAGTTCCTCGATGGTTTCGGGGATACGATCGCCTTTCCCCAATCCCTTCATAGGTAATTGATCTGATAGGTAGAGCAAATCCAGCGTCTGTTCATCGGCCATAATAACCAAACGCTCGATGACATTTTTCAGTTGCCGAACATTTCCGGGCCACTCATGATTTATCAAAGTTTCCAGAGCATCGTCAGAGAATCCCTCGATACGTTTCCCCGTTTTGTGGCACAAGCGCCGCAGAAAATGGTATGCAAGTTTCGGAATATCCCCCTTCCTCTCTCGGAGCGGCGGGATAAAAACAGGAAACACATTCAAACGATAAAAGAGGTCTTCCCGGAATGTTCCTTCCTCCACCATTTTCCGAAGATCCCTATTGGTTGCCGCAATGATCCGGACATCGGCACTCTTAAAATGGCTTGCACCCACAGGCTTGTATTCGCCATTCTCGATGACCCGTAAGAGCTTTCCTTGAATCTCGAGATCCAGATTGGTTACGTCATCCATAAAGAGGGTACCGCCGTTGGCCATTTCGAAGATGCCTTCCTTATCGCGAATGGCACCGGTGAAGGCACCTCTGACATGACCGAAAAGCTCACTTTCCAGGAGGCTCGGTGAAAGGGTGCTGCAGTCCACGGCGATGAATTGCCGAGTAGCCCGTTGGCTATGGGCATGAACGGCCCCGGCAAACAGTTCTTTACCGGTGCCGCTCTCGCCGTAAAGGAGGACCGTGCTGTCCGTTGGAGCGACTCTTTCAATCTGCTCGAATACATGAAGGAAGCCTGGGTCTTCTCCCACAATATTTTCGAAACTGAACCGATTGAGGAGTGCCTTCCGGAGGGAAAGGTTTTCCTCCGTCATACGTTTCTTTTCAATAACCTTTGTGACAGCAAAGAGCAGTTCATCATCGGTGAACGGTTTGGTAAGATAATCGAACGCGCCTGCTTTCATGGCTTCTATAGCATTTTGAACGGTGGAATAACCAGTCATGACAATAAAATAGACACCCGGCGTCGTTTTCCAAAAAGCCTTGAGAATATCCATGCCATCCATGTCGGGGAGCTTCATATCCAACAGGACAAGATCATATATGCCCTCCTGAAGGGCAGCAAAACCTTCCCGGCCCGTCAGGCAGGTATTCACTGTTTGGTCCTTACCGGACAGTATCAGGGTGCATCCTTTGCAGATTAACGGTTCATCATCAATAACCAGGATTTTAACAGGTTTCATTTTTTTCACCTCTGCTTTGGTCTCTCAGATAAAGCACCAGGAGAAATCGGGATTTCTACCGTAAAGGTGGTTCCCTTCCCTCCAGGGCCGCCGGATGCGTAAATACGTCCCCCGTGTTTTTGGACGATTCCATAACTGACAGCCAATCCCAGACCCGTCCCTTTGGGTTTTGTGGAGAAGAACGGCTCAAAGATTTTTAACATATGGTCGGGAGGGATACCGCATCCCGTATCCGCGATTTCACATTTCAGACAGTCCTGATCGGGGGTCATATAACTCCTGATCGTAATTATTCCTTGATCTTCCGTAGCCTGTAGGGCATTGAGCAAGAGATTAACGAAAATCTGCTGAATTTGATCCTTATCCAGAAGAATGTCCGGCATCGCAGTGGAAAATTGTTTTTCCAGAGTGATATGTCGGAGTCGGAACTCATTTTCGAGGATGTGCAAAGACTTCTCTATAATCTCGTTCATATTGGACAGAGCCATGCTTGGCTCGCTCTCCCGGGAAAATTCCAGGAGTTCTTGAATGATCCGCTTACAGCGGATGGTCTCTTGAACAATGATCTCGAGGCCCTCCTTGAAGGGACCCTCCGCGGGAGCTTTCTTGAGCATGTTGGAACTGAACAGCAGGATGCCGGCAAGGGGATTATTAATCTCGTGCGCGATTCCCGCAGCCATCCGTCCCAGGGCCGAAAGCTTCTCGGTCTGCAGGGCCAGGTGATCATACCGGGACCGCTGAACTTCGATGAGCTTGGCCCTGTCAATGGCCAATGCCCCTTGTTCTGCGATGATGGTTATGAAATTCAGCACCTCTTCGGAAAATGCTCTCTTTTCAGAGAAATAAATCCGGAGGATGCCAAGGGTATCATTGCCGATGTTGAGCGGGGCATCGATCGCCATCCGGAAACCTTCTGCCCATGCATTGAGCGGGTATTGAATGCGCGGGTCATTGAGAATGTCTTCGATGATAATGATCTTCTTTGAACGGCAAATATCGGTAATGATTTTCTCTTTTGAGATGGGTCCCCGGGAAAGCAATCGTTCCCCCAAACCACCGGCGCCATAGGACGCGAACAGTTCCAGCTGGTGGGTCTCCAGATTAAGGATTCGGATGATGGCGCCTTTGGCGTCGAGCGCATTAACAGACGTTCTCGCCACGATATCCAATACATCTTTGACACTGGTGTCGGAATGGATCGAGGCGCTGATTTCCCGTAAGACGCCGTAAATTTTATTAAAACTAATGTCATGATTCATCGCGGCCTCCTTTCAACTTCAACGCTCTTCAGCGAAAACTGTACCATTCGTAAGGTAGCGCATCGTTAAGAAAAGTCTCTGCCTTAATAGCTGACCAACTTACCGTAGAGGTAATTGCAAAAGTACCAATAAATCCCC
>JBDRSZ010000023.1:0-5018 GCA_043824415.1 bacterium
GTTTTTTTCGGTCGGAGAATCGTTCGAGCCCTGGACGCCGGTCACCGTGAAAATGTCCAAGTCCCCGTCGCCGTCCGTGTCGAATGCAATGACGGCACGAGTCCCCTCATTTCGGACCGACATGCTGTTGGGAGTCACATCGACAAAAGTTCCCCCATCGTTTCTGTAAATGTGATTATGACTCGGACCCGTCTGCGTTTCGTTCAACGTCGATCCGTTCAATAGATCGTAATCCCCGTCATTGTCAAAGTCCGCGAAACATGCGCCATGGGAACCTCCGTCCACATTCTGGATACCCAAATCCCACGCCCTCTCTTCGAAGACATTCTCCCCTAAATTCTGAAAGAACCGCTCCGACATGCTCCGGTTCCAAAACATCGTGACGTACAGGTCGGGCAGTTGATCACCGTTAATATCGCAGAATGCCAAGCCGTGTGTTCCCTGCCTCGTATCGCCCAGTCCCGTCAACGTGATATCCGTGAACGACAACACCGCTTTCGCGCTCCTGTTTATACGCCAGTTTTCATCCCGCCCATCCTGTGAGCCGTAGATTTGGGAAATGTGAGATGACCACTCTGCCGACCGGTGTCCGAAAAGCAGGCTCCCCGCAGCAACAAGGAGGAAGGTGTGCAATAAGTTTCGGCGAATCCGAAAGCCTCTGTGTTTCGCATGCCGCGCTGACGAGGACTCTTTTTCTGTCTCAAACAATCGCATCACTGAAGAAGGCACGCTTTTCGTTGATGAACGAATTTTGTCGTTTCCATCCGAACGACGTAAATCCCGCTGGCCGCCCTGTTCCTTCGGGCGTCCCTTCCGTCCCACATGACTTCGTGGAAGCCGGTCTTCATCTCCTCATTCAGAAGCATACGGATCTCTCGACCCAAGAGATTATAAACCCGAATCCGCACGCGGCCCGGTTCCGGCACCTGGAATGGAATCTTCGTGCAAGCATTGAACGGATTGGGAAAGTTCGGACCGAGCGCATAACAGTCCGGCAATAGGAACTCTTGGAAAGTCAAATCATCCGCCTGGTCTGTAGGGGCATGCGTGAGTTCAACTTCCGTCCAGCACAGCACCGAATCCTTCGTTCCGTAAAAATCCACCCGCAACACGTCTCCCGCCCTCCACGCCGAGGGGAACGCTCCGCATTGAACCACCCATATGCCATCCTGGAAAACGCATCCTGGAGAATCCGCAGTCAATATTTCACCCATTCTGGAAAGGATGGATGCTCTAAAGCCCACTCCATCCGCGTCCGAATGGATATGAATCCTTCCCCACACCGCATGGGGTGCCGAGTTCGTTCTTTCAGAGCGGACGGCTCTCGAAACACCCCGAGCCCTCTTCGGGGTTTCGCCGGACGGCCATGTGACGTTCGCCGTCACATTCACGTCATAGGGATGGCCCGCTCGTACATCGAAATCCGATGACGAAATCCCCGGGATGTACTGTTCATACCCCTGCATGCCGGCATTCCATCGGGCCACGCCGTTGCATCCGGGAATGTCGTCCATCAGTTCGGATGCCTTCGTGATGTGCGCCCTGTCCAAAGGAAGCAGGACATCGTTGAAATCGGTCGTGGGAGTCACGAGGAGGCTGTACGACAGCGTATCCACTTCTCCCAACAGGGTGAACGTCGTATCTACTGTAGCGTTCACGTAGTAAGGACAACCTGCTTCCAGAGCAAAGTTCGTCGCCGGATTGCCGGGGAACGTACTGTTCGTATCCCTGGCCTGCTGCATCCCACCGGGCCACTGAATTGCATCCCGGGATGGCATCCATCAGCTCTTGGGCGTTCGTGATTCCCCAGGGCGACAGTGGAAGTCCGATTTCGTTGAAATCCGTACCGTCCGTGACGACCAATCGGTAGTCAAACTCACCCATCCGACTGAGATGTCGGCCTTCCGCAATGCCGCTGACAGACGTGACTGTATAAAAATAGTGGGTCTCTGCATTTCCTACGACATCGCCCTGATCCGTCCATTGGACGGCCGTCAGACCGGAATCCTCATCCACGACACGCGTGCCCAAGCGGTTGCTGCCATCTACCTTATCGGGATCAAAGTACGGAGTCGTTCCACGATAGACATTGTAGCTTTCGGCTTCTGGAATCGCCTCCCACGTGAGCCTCAAGCGACTGGTTTGAACGATGGAAGCATCCGAAAAGACAGGAGGGTCCAATCTCAGCGTCACCAATCCTGAATCATTCTTTGATATTCCCAAATAGCCATACGCATTGACTGACTTCACGCGGAAATGGTATCTCATTCCTTCACTCAGTCCGGTAACTTGAACCGAATGCGATGTCATGAGCACTGCCTCTTTATTGGTTTCATAACCGTACGAAGTTGACAAACCATATTCAACCTGAGAATCCGCCGCTTCATCCGTATCCCACGCGACGACAGCGCTGTTCGTCGTGACCTGACTCACATTTAAATTCGATACCAGGGGATAACTCCCCGATGTATAACCACCGGGGGAATAGTAATTCCAATTCTGTTTCAACCGTCTGTACAGAGAATCATCCCATTTATCCGGCTTGGGCTGGTTGGGATTGGCCTCTTCATTCCAGTAGACCTTGATCGTACCGTCCAGCTCATCATAAACAATGATTTCCTCCCGCGTATCTCCGGCCACATCAGCGACGTAAATGAACGAAGCCTCTACGGCAGGAAAATCATCCGGGGTATTCCAAACCGCCTTCCCGGTCAGCGGGTCAAAAACGCCGATGTTGCCGCTGATATGCCTCGCCTTGGCCGCGATCAATTCTTTCTTCTCCCCGACCAGTCCACCGTCCAGATCATTTCGAGGCCCCGTTTGTTGCCGTCCGGGTGTGCATTAAAACCCGCCGGCAACGAATCCTCCGTCGCATAATGCGCGAACTGACGGCCGAACCCATCAAAAATCCAGGGATGTTGAGAAACACTCGGAGTCGAATCGTCACAAAACGCCGACCGCACCCAGACTTCACCGTGGTTCCTGCTTAGATCGAAATTACCCGCAGCCACATTCTGGGGCTCCCGACTCCTGTCTTCCGGAAAGAGATCCGTCTCCCTCCGCCATAGAATGCCGTCGTTCGGAAAACCAGGATCGAAGCGCAGCATCGTCGTGTTCCAGTCCTTCCGATCACCGCCTAAATCCTCTTCGGTAACAATCCATTCCAATCCAGGCAGATCGGGCCGAAAATCACCCACAGCGATGCAATCAAAGTGATCGATATACCTGGGAGTCGCATCGAGCCAATCGATGGGATAATTCAATTCCATCACAGTACCGTCGTCATCGATCATATTCCCCCCGATGACTTCATCCAGACCGTCTCCATCCACATCGGCGCAAAAAAACGGACCGTGTGCCTGCCCCCAGTATCTTTCATAGATTTCGGGCTGCGGATCATCGTCCTGATCGACTCGCCACAGCATCTGCTTCGTATCCAGCCGATACGCCATCAAAGATCGGTTGATATAATAAACATTCCTAACGGAATCAGGATGGATATCCACGGTCTGTACAATGACGTCCCTGTCCCCTTCTCCCCGCAGATTCACCACGGCCACATGACCGGCGATTTGATTCAGCCTCTCTGCAACCGTCAGCATGTCTTCGATCGCACCGTTCGCACCATCGAAAACCACCACCCGATTTGAGTCATCCAGCGCAACGATCTCCACATCTCCATCACCATCAACATCAGCAGCTCCATGTTTCGCGCCGTGATGATTCATATCCGCGCAAGAGTAAGCGATGGCACGCTTCCAGAGTAGTGATCCGCCATGGTCGTAGACGTAGAGCTTCGTCTTCGACCGGTAGGTAAAATCGAACAATCCGTCTCTATTCAGATCGGCAACAAAAAAACTCGTTCCGTCGCCATAAACCGGTTCCTCCACGACAAACGAAAACGGGTTGGCCGTATACTGCGGGCGATCGCTCGAAAAAGAAAAGAGAGCGTTCAGCGATAAAAGAATAATTATAATGGCACGTATCATACGGAAAAATAATATAGTCATTCCCATCTGGAACATCAAGAAATTTTTCTTTCGATGTTGAATGACCCCCATTTTGGGGAAAAGCTTGTTGGAATCACAAAAATAAATCGGGGATGGGAGGTTGGCCTTTTTGTATGCCTGGCATTCAGAGAAGTGCAAGATCAGAAAAAAGGGTGGGCATCCTATCCCGACTCATTTTTCGGGATAGGGCGAAAAGGCCGCGAGGGGAGGGATTGTCATGTATGCATGTTTCATTAATGAACAAAGATACTGGCTTTCCCGCCTGCCGCCTGCCTGCCGCAGGCAGGGCGGGCAGGCAAAAAGGCCGATTCTTTTGTCTTCAATATCAAATAATATGATAGCTTGATCCCGCTGTGCGGGGGTTCTTTTCTTCTAAAGAAAAGAACAATTTCACAAAACAAACGAATGACAATATATTGCCAAACCTGATATTACGGTTGTGTAGTATCAAATTTCTTGGGGTCACTCTGATTTTTATTTCAATGACATCCGCTTCTCATTTTCGAAATACGCCTATGGGAAGATTGTTCCGTGCAAAAGAAATATTTACCACATGAAGAAAAGGTCGCTGAAACTTTGCCTTCAGCGACCTTCGGAGGAGTAGAGATGATGGAGGGAGAATTTCTTTTTTTCACATAGGAGAACATTCTCATCGCTTTAAAAACGGAGATTCTCCTATCTGAGTCCCCTGCTTGGCGCCCCTTGTTTGTCCGTGTTGAAAAAAATCGATCATATTTTATTATTCCTTTTTTCCTTCCTCTCTCTGGCAATAACTTTTAGCAAGACCTGTGCCAAAAATTTTATTCACCACGTTTCCGACTTGTGCGCCCCATCTCCTCATAATTCAGCTCCCGCAACCGACGTTCGACGTAAAATTTTCTTCCTTCCGTTCATTCGATGGTAAAAATCTGATCAATAAGGACAGCAATAAACGGCCTCCTCCGGGGGCTGATTTGAATTCACCGTAAAGCGTGGCGCAAAGAAAGAGGGGATCGTTTTTAACGATCC
>JBDRSZ010000024.1:0-3008 GCA_043824415.1 bacterium
TTGAAAAAAAAATTATAGGTGGAATTTGACTGGAAATTTGACGAGATTATGGGTTGAAATGAGAAACCATGGGTTGAAAATTAGTGGGATTTCAGGAAGTTTGGCTTATTAAATTACCTCATTTGCATATGAAAAGGCATCACTTCTTCTATGGCTGGATGATCGTCGGAGTTTCCTTTGTGACTCTGGCCATATCCTTTGGAATCTGGTACTCCTTCTCTGTCTTCTTCTTGGCAATCGTGAATGAATTCGGCTGGAGCCGTGCTGCCACCGGGGGTGTTCACTCTATTTTCATGGTGGTCCATTCTTTTGTGGCCATCCTGATCGGCTCCCTGCATGACCGTTTCGGACCCAGGAGAGTCATCCCTTTTGGTTCTGTGTTCATTGTCATCGGGCTCCTTGGCACGATTCAGATCAAGGCCCTTTGGCAGCTATATCTCTTTTACGGCCTTGTGACAGCCATAGGGATTTGTTCCATTGGAGACATTAGTCACTACATCTTCCTACCGAACTGGTTCCTGAAGAAAAGGGGGCTCGCCATCGGTATCTCCATGGCAGGAACCGGCGTAGGGATGGCAGTCCTCGTCCCCATCATCCAGCATATCATCTCCCATTTGGGCTGGAGAGCCGCGTATTGTACTCTGGCAGTGATCGTCCTGGCAGTCGTGATCCCCTTGAACTCTATTTTTCAGCGTAAAAACCCAGAGGAGGTCGGGGAGCTTCCCGATGGGAACAAGAAGCCAATTGGTTCTCAAGAGGCTTTGAAAAAAAATCCTGAACAGACTTTTAGGATAGAGCTTATCCCAAGAGATTGGACCCTTGGAAATGCGCTGAGGACGAGTCGCTTTTGGTTTCTTTTTTTCATCTTCTTTTTTACAGCTATGGTCTTTCAGGGGACCCTAATCCATCAGGTGGCGCACGTAGTGAACAAAGGCTTCTCGGCCGAGATAGGCGCCTTCTTCTTAGGCCTGGCCGGCATTATAGGATCGGCAGGAAGGATCTTTTTTGGGTACCTATCTGACAAGCTTGGTCGCGAAAGGGCCTTCTCTATCGGCGTTGGGTGTGCCTTCTTCGGAATCCTCAGTATCATTGCCCTCCGGCCAGGCTATGGCAGCCTTCTCTATGGATATGCCATCCTTTTTGGTTTGGGATATGGATCAATTCCAACGATATTAGCATCAAGGACAGCAGACCTCTTTCAGGGAACTCAATTCGGGAAAATCTTTGGTTTTCTAGCAATTGCTATAGGTCTCGGAGGAGCGACTGGGTCCTGGCTGAGCGGAAAGATTTTCGATCTGTTTGCTAGCTATCTGATAGCCTTTCTCATAATCCTTTCGGCACTTATTCTTATGGTTGCCCTTTTTTTGTTGACCTCACCAGCCCAGAGAGGAACAAGAAGCGAGCATATAAAAAGGAGTACATAACCCGATCATGCCCGTTTCTAGGAATTTTTATCAAAAAGAAAAAAGCTTGCCTATTCTTGATCTCACCTGCAACAGCTATTCATTTGTATAATTGGTGGCGAACTACGACGAGTCGCAACCTCAGTGGCTTGTCCCCTTTTATCCATTGTGTATCTTTCGAGGAGCGGCCAACCATATAAAGAGGCAAGATAAGATGCTGAGAGTAGCAGCTAAGCCAAAGGCACATTGATAACTCTGGGTCTTGTCAAAGATGAATCCCGCAACCCAAGCCCCTAAAGCCCCTCCAATCCCTATAACTGCCTCCAAGATGCCGAATATGAGACCGAACCCTCTACCGTGAAAAAGGTCAGCGGCCACGGACATCATTATTGGACCCAGGACAGCCCAGCCCATGCCGAAGAAGAAAACAAAGAAATAGAGAAGCTCTCTCTTTCTCATGATCTCTAGTAGAATGAGAGAACATACCCCCATGCAGAGAAATATCGTCCCGGTAGTGTAAGTCTTCTCCCGGCCAATGCGATCAGAAAGCCATCCCCAAACGATCCGAAAGGGCGAGCTGATAATCCCCAATAAGGCGAAAATGAATGCTGCCGCCATTTTATCGATCCCTTGATCGACCAGAAACGTCACGTGGTGGACGATGACGATGTAAAGCCCCATAGCAGCGAAAAAGTTAAAGGTCACAAGTGCCCAGAATTTGCCCGTTTTTAAAGCTTTTTTAAAGGTCCAGTCAGTCTCGGACCAGATGGTGCCATTCAACTCCAACACTTCCCGTTTGGGTGACTCCTCTCCCATCATTCCATCGGTGCGTAGGCCAAGCTCCTGAGGTTTATGGTGTAGGAAGAGACCGTTCAAAGGTAGTAGAACGATCAAGACAAGGCCTCCTAAGACTACAAAAGCGAGACGCCATCCACACAAAAAGATAAATTGCTGAGACAGGGGGACTAAAAGGAATGTACCCAGTCCTGTTCCAGAGATGGCAAGACCACTGGCTGTCCCCCTCTTTTTTTCAAACCAATGCGCAAGAATGGTAGTGTAAGAGACAGGGCCGATGCAGGTGGCCCCAATGGCTGCGAGCAGCCCATAGAGAAGATAGAATTGGTTGAGGGTCTTTATATAAGAACAAAGTGCAAGCCCTAAGGCCAGGAGCAGGATTCCCGGAATGATTATGCGGCGGGGACCGAGGCGATCGATTAGCGCGCCTATTAGAGGGGCCATGAAAGTATAAGTGAGGAAGGCTAAGGATTGGACCCCCGCTGCCCCTCCTCGGCTCCATGGAAAGTCCTCCAGTAAGGCCACATAGAAAATCGAGAAGATACTACGAATGCCAAACCAAAAGGCCATGGATACCAGTGCTATCCCCACGATGACCCAACCGTAATAGAAACGGTAAAAGCCAACCTCTCTTTTTATCATGCTAATCTTCATCGCAGTATCTCTTAACTTCAGGACTCTTGATCTGGGTTGAAAGGATTTAGGCGGAAAATGTTCCGATAAGCATTATTATTTCATGTAGTTGAGTTTTTTTTGCCGTTTGCAAATAAAGACTTGCAACCGGAAAATGAGCGTGACACCTTTTCCTTC
>JBDRSZ010000025.1:0-2491 GCA_043824415.1 bacterium
TGGGTTCTGGGAATTGGATGACTTCGGGCCTGCGTTACCGCAGACCGAGAGAAACTTCGACCGCTCCAGCACCTGGGGCCTCCATTTCGGATACGTCCGGCCGCTTTCTCAAACCGGATGGAAGATCGGAGGAATCCTGACAGGAAACTGGAAGTCCCATCCCAAACTCCCGAATTACGAGCTCATGAACATCCCCCGCGATCCCGGGAACACGAAGGCCTACAACATCGGTCTCGGAATGTCAAAAACCTCCGACCGCGCCGTGTTCGGATTCGACGTCGTGTACGAACCCATCTGGTGCAACACCTGGGCCGACGCCCTCGAACCGGTGACTTCTCTGAACGGTCGAATCATTCGACCCGGGGAGAAGACCGTTGAAAACGACTTTACCTTCTCCAATACCGTATGGCGGATGGGATTCTCCCGCGAGAGTACGGCCTTCGGATTCCAGATGGGCCTTGCAGCAAGATCGATCAAATACTCGCTCGACCAGTACAACTACGTCGAGGCGTTCCGCCGAAAACAGAAAGAACACTGGTTGGAATGCACGGCAAGTCTGGGATTGATCCTTAAATTCTCAGAATTCAACATCCAGTACCTCCTCCGCATCATCACGGGCACGGGCCAGCCCGGCGTGGCCGCGAACTCCTGGATGCGTACCGCCGACGCCTCCTACGGGGATTTCATCCCCGCGCCCAACGGTCCGCTGACGCTTCAGGAGGTGGTCGTACTCACGCACCGGATCACAGTCGTCATCCCGCTGTAAAAATCATGCGGGAATAACAGTTTTTCTAAAAACAGAGCGGATAAGATGACAGACAAATTAATCCAAGTAAAGAAAATAAAAATCTTCTTCATCACTCTCGCAGCGCTTGCATGCATCGGTTCCCGATGTCCCTTTGAACCCGGTGGTAAAAACAGCATTGACATTGCCTACACCATCACCGGCGGCTTCGCGGGTATTCTGGAGGAAACACACATCGACGAAAACGGATACGGTGAGCTGCAAACACGTCAGAATATAAAAAAACGATACCAGCTTTCGAATGAAGAACTGAATCACATTTATATGGCGTTCGAAACCGCAGATTTCTTTCGACTGAAACGGGAGTATAAACCGTTACAGCCCATTGCCGACGGATTTTTTTATTCCATCACGTACACGAAAAACACACACTCAAAAACCATCCATACAGAAACAGAGGCCGTCATGCCGGCAAGATTGCAATATTTGATTGAGACTCTGCACGACACGAATCTTCTCATAGAAACCAAAGGCACAAAAGTCCCGCCTTGAAAGGAGCGTACCACATGCGGACCCATCGAATCCTATTATGCATTCTCCTCATCGGATGTCAATACGCGCACGCTCAGTACTTCGGCGAACGCGTTCTCGAAAAATCGTTCGAACGCTCCGACTTTTTTTTCAGACCCCACTTCATTAATCCCTACGGAATCGGAGACTTCGGGAGCGTGGCTCCAGGCCTCATCAACGACCTCCTCCTCAACCTGCAGATCAACCCCGCCTATATCGTAACAGACTCCATGGGTAATCATTACATGTATCTGAATTTCAGGAACAGCCGCGAAATCGAAGATCAAAACGTCTATCCCACTTTCTACGAAGGAATCCGAGGTGGCATTTCAGCCGAGTACGCCTACTATCCGAATTACTATATCAACACACGAAAAGAAATCGAACCCGTTATTTCCGGAGCGACGTTCTTCCGTCCTTTTGGCAAGAAAGCCCCCCGAATCACACTCGGACTGACGTACCAGGCCATCTTCCAGGATGAAGAATACTATGAGATCCCTCAGGACATCTACCAATCCGCCATCGGATACGATTACGCCGGCAATCGCATGTCCGAGGATGTCGACCTGCCCATCGTCGACCGATACAGCGGCAAAAACGACTTCCACCAGGAGGGCCATTTCGTTTCGTTCCTCGCCGGCCTGCCGGTATCGCACCGGTTTTCTCTGGGTCTCCGTCTGAGCCGCGTAGTCTTCAACAGAGAAGGCGCTTTCGGCTCCCAAAACCTCTGGGAGGCCGGCGCTTATTCCAACGGGACATCGACATGGTACTACATGACCGGCCGCGAGCAGAACTACGGCCACTGGGACCTCTCCGGCGGCCTGAACGCTCGTCTGTCCGAATCCACTACGATAGGAATGACCAGCGGAATTTTATGGGGAGACGCAACGCAAGACCTTTTCAGGCGGGATTCCTCCGACTCACGTTACGGCACTATCAATGTAAACAACGAATGGAGCTTATATTCCCATTCAGGCCGCACCAATCAATTCTGGAAGCACGACGGACAGACAGTTTACGGAGGAATCAACCTTTCGACCCGCCTGAGTTCATCCCGTACGTTCGTCTTCTATTACCGCATCGAACGAGAAGACACAGATATCGTTCTCAACTCGTCCATAAATGACACATCGTACAGCAACCACTACCACGAATCCACCGAATGGATTTATGGAG
>JBDRSZ010000026.1:0-4536 GCA_043824415.1 bacterium
TTTCAAAGAACAAATCAGATTAGTATTTCCTTAAATGTTTGCCTTAAAAAAACACAAACGTGGTACGCTACCATTTTAAAAAAGCAACACAATTTTGGTACGCTTCCGAAAAATACCATTTTTCTGTTTTGAGCTGAACAACTCCATATCTCGCCGAAAATATAAAATGCCTTGCCTGGAAATGCTTAACACGGATTCACCCTGGTTTGTATTAATCATATCATCCAACGGTTTTGGCTCCGACCATCCTTTGCCAACTCTTTCGACAATCCAAATATTCGTATCACTATTTCCAGCGTTCTCATATCTGGGCCGGTTTGAGGAAAAATAGAGTTTTTTCCCGTCATACGAAAAGACTGGACTTCCGGCATGATATTTTTCTGAAAAATGTGTAAGCTTTGGAGCAGACCATCTGCCGTTTTCTTTTTTCATATAGACAATATCATAGAATCCGCCCATCTTAAAATCTGATGACCAGTAAATTTCGGTATAATCGGGAGAAAACGCCAGGCAGCTATGTTCGAAATGTTCCTGTGCTGAAACTATCCCGGGAGCAAAGATCACCGGATCCTCCCCTGGAGGAGATTGGTCAAGGTATTTTCCTGTTAATTTCGGAAGAGTCCATTCTGAGGCATCAGCCCCTTTATTTTTCAAATATTCAACAACATCATCATGCCCCTTTTCCTTTGCAAAATGAAGAGGAGTTTTCCCATTTTTCGTTTTAACATTGATATCTGCACCTTTCATCAGAAACAATTCAACAATATCCTTATAGCCACCTCTGGCTGCAATATGGAGGGGAGTTTGTCCATAGATATTCTCCGCTTCTATTTTTAAGCCTTTTAACAAAAGTAATTCTGCGAGTTCGACAATGCCACCTTCTGACGCGCTATGGAGCAATGTATTTCCATTTCCTGATTTGAAAAAAAAGTCAATTTCTTCCTTCAATGCGATATCAACAATTCTTTTGATTCCACCGGATGCTGAGGTATTGAGTAATTGCGTGAAGTCCTGATTCTCCAGATTGATCTCCCCGTCTTTATCGAGCAGGAGTTCTGCAATCTCCTTCTGCTTTCCAATAACGGCAAGATTGAGGGGTGTATTCCCGTCTTCTGTCTGGGCATTCATGTCCGCCCCGTTCTCAAGGAGCAGAGTGATGAGTTCCGTCTTCCCTCCGTACAATGCCGCCATATGAAGAGCGGTCGCTCCGCCTCTGTTCAGGTTGACATCGGCGCCTTTTTCAAGGAGGAATCTGACGATATCAATCTGACCGTTTTGCGCTGCCATCTCAAGGGGAAATCGCCCTGTTGAATTCCTTGAATTCACAAGTTCCGAATTCTCCTCAATCAGTCTTTTTACGGTTTCAAGATCGCCGTTATAGGACGCAATAAAAATGTCCTGTGCATGGGATAGTGCAAATAAGAAGATAATTGAAATAAATACGACGACTTTAACAGCTGATTTCATAATAAACTCCTATGATTGATTGTTTAGGTTTTTATCAATCTTTCCTTGTCCCTCAAGGGACTCATCTTTACCTTGTGTTTTGCGTCCTATTTTTGCAGAGGCCGAGCTTCTGCGGGACAGGAAAATATCAGAAGCTTGCTTACGATTGGTTCCTCGCAAAAACCTCTCTTTTATAAGTATAAAAGGTCTTCGTCCCGTCACTGATTCATCTTGATGGATTCTTATGAACTGACAGAGTTGTTTCAAAATAGGTCATACCCACACTCAGGCCATCGTCAAGTTCTTGTGCGCCAGAACCAGGAGACTCCGCACGGGCACGCCGTATGGACACGTCGATTCGCACGGTCCCGAACAGGACGCGCACCCGTCGGCCGAATTGGTGAGCCGCACATATTTTTCAATAGTCTGCTTCTCACGCCCCTGGGCTTCGAAGTAATGGTTGTAGCGCATGATTGTGTTCACGGGCACGCCGTGCTCGCACGATGGCTCGCAGATCCCGCAGGCGTGGCGACAGTAGAGATGACCTCGAGTCGATTCATAATCATTCAACAAGGATGTGTCGGTACGTTTAAGCTTTTTCCCCGATAATCTGACGAACGATTCCAGCACATCGAAACTGTTAAAAGACAGACACGCCGAGTGAACGCCTGGATTTGAGAGGACGAACTTGATGGCTGCATCGCGGACATCATCATCACTTCTCAATCTATATTTTTTCTTGAATGCCTCGGCATTAGCTAGCCAAGCCTTGTAATCCTCTCCTCGCTTGATTGTGGTTTCAGGAATTTCCTGACCAGCTTCCACCCTTTGATCAAGATCCGCTTTCCATCGGTTATAGACATTCACCGGATTTGTTTTCATCAGCGTAACGCCCATATTTTTCTTCCTGCAGGTTTCGATGATCTTCTCTCCCTGTTCTTTCTGAAGAAAATTATAAACAAAAAGAACGACATCGAATCGTCCATCTTCGACAGAGGCAAGTAAAACCTTCTCCATCGGCTCTTCCAGATTTCCGTAGATCCGCTGTTCAGGACCGTGATTGGACAAGCCAACGAAACGGATTTTATCCTCAGACTTGAGTTCCTTGGCCACAGCATGGAAGTTTTCATGATCGACCTCATTGAGGGTACACATGTGAATCATCAAACAGTCGACATAATCGGTTTGAAGCCGTTCCAGACATTTCACGAACCGCTCTTTGAGTTTTTCTTTGGTGGGTTCGCCCATAAATCTTGGGTTTAGATTCAACTTCGTTGTAATGAACACCGATTTCCTGTCCCGATTTTTCATCGCCATTCCGATGGTAGTCTCGGATTGTCCCCGAGAATAATGCTCGCCAGTGTCTATGTAGTTGATACCCATGTCCAAGGCGACCTGAGCCACATTAACATTGGTCAGAAAACTGGCACCACAGCCAATATCCGAAACCTTGAACCCGGTGCGTCCCAGTGTCCGATATTCTTTGATCTTCAGCTTTTCTTCTTGTTCATCTTGATGCTTCTGGAAAAAATCATCACCGCGAACCATCCCTGCTCCGACCATTCCCGTCATCGATGTCTGTAAAAATCGACGACGATTCATTTGTTTTTTTTCGTACATGACCACCTCTATAGTTTTGATTGTACAGTTGGATTTTCGCTCCAGACAGCATAATTTACATTATTTTGCTATCCTCTCCCATGTCGCTTCAATGTTATTTTCCTGAATTCTTGCTCTCCTTGCCTCTGTTCTCTTATCAAGGAAATACGGAAAATCTTCCTCTATGGTTTATTTTTTATTTTGCTTCTTCTATCGTCATAACAGTTGCATTGTTTTAAATTCCATCTACTTGTCCTCCTTATTTCAATTCCTCCGGTTTTAACTCCTCGATGACTTTCACATCCACCCAGTAAATATCTCCGTTTCCGCTTCTACCGCTGGTAAAAAAGAAATATTTTCCATCGGGTGAAATTTTTGGACAGTATTCGATGGATGACGTATTGATGCGTTCTCCCATGTTTTTCGCATTCATCCATGTACCGTCCTTTTTACGAAAGCTGACATACAAATCGCCGCTGCCAAATCCATCGAGACGGTTGGATGAACTGAAGATCATCATGCTCTCATCCGGGGCGATATAGGCATCAAAATCGTTGTACGTTGAATTGATGGCGTCCCCGAGGTTTTCCGGCGAGCAAAATTGACCATCGCGGAATTCAGATCGGAAAATATCGAGACCGCCCATGCCCCCATGACCGTTGGATTGAAAATACAACGTTCCGTTTCGGATCAGCATTGGATAGTTTTCATTTTTCATTGTATTGATGGAATCTCCCACATTTCTCGGTTCAGACCAGTTGCCGGAAGCCATCCGCTCAACGATCCAGATATCACAGCCTTCGGCATTGGTTTTACCCGAAGGACGGCTTGAGCCAAAGACAATCCGATTTCCATCCGGGGACATGCTCGGGTCCATATCGCTCCATCTGCCGGAAAAGGAGGCGATGGTCGGCTTGCTCCATTTTCCATTCTCCTGTTTAATCACCATGATGGCGGTTGGCCTGGAATCAGAGGAGCGCGAGAAATAGATCTCACGGCCATCAGGAGAAATCACGATGTTAAACTCTCCCACATCTGTGGATACGATGCCCGGGGCAAAAACCTCCGGCGTCATGCCCGGTGGTTTCTGGCCAAAGTATGGACCGGTGAGTTTAGGAAACTCTTTACTGTTTTGTTGTGCATTTGATACATTACTTACTAAAAGCAATAATACGAGTAAACCAATTATTTTTTTCATTTTTATTCCTTATCGTTTGACCATTCACTTCTTTATTTGAGCTCTTTCGGCCTTAACTCTTCAATAATTTTTGTATCTATCCAGTAAATGTCTTCAAATTCATTCCCTGGTTTATCAAGCCAATTGATTTTTTCTTCGTATGTGATGGGAGGATCGGAATATCGCTGATACATAATTCTTCTTGTTGTGCAGAAGAAAAGATATTTCCCATCGCGCGTTACAAAAGGATGAATTTCATGAGCGTTGGAATTTATTGACTCCCCCATATTAATAGCTTCAGACCACGTTCTGTC
>JBDRSZ010000027.1:0-14035 GCA_043824415.1 bacterium
GATCGACGTGGCTGAACAGCCGCCGGACCTCTTTGAGCTGCTCTCCCGGATTCATGAACATTATAAAAAAGAAGTCGAAGTTTGGGCGCAGACCGACATCGACGCGGTTTCTTTGATGGACGACTGGGGTGTGCAGAAATCGCTCTTCGTCTCACCCCATACCTTTCGCCGAATTTTCAAACCCATGTATCAGGACTACGTCGAAATCGCCCGACAGTACGGAAAATACGTCTTCTTCCACTCAGACGGCTACATTACAGACATCATCCCCGACTTCATCGATGTGGGCATCGACGCAATCAACAGTCAGATTTTCTGTATGGGAATAAAAGAACTGGGTGAGAAATTTAGCGGAAAAATCACATTCTGGGGCGAGATCGACCGGCAGCATCTCCTGCCCCACGGAACGCAGGAGGACATCCAAAGAGCCGTCCGCGAAGTCTATCAGCATCTCTACGCCGACGGCGGCGTCATCGCCCAGTGCGAGTTTGGCCCGGGCGCGAGGCCGGAAAACGTCTTCACCGTATTCGAGACGTGGGAAGACATCGGATCTCGAACCGACAAAGAATAAATAACATCGGATATGAATTATTTACCACAGATTAACACGGAATGACACAGACAAAGAAAATACAAGAAAAAATTGAGTAAAGTACTATTTAACGATTTGGAGAGGGTGGGCTACGCCTTTTTGCCTGGCCGCCGGCAGGCGGGTCAGCCGAGGGCAGAAAAGAGGTGAGCCGATCACGGAAGGGGTGGGCATGAGTCCCGAAACTTCGGGAGTCACGAAGGGGAAGTGGGATGGGACGTTTCATTTTGCTGCCCTCGTGCTCGAAAGAAGAAAATTAGGCCTACAAAAAGGCGGATTCTTTGCCCACTTTCTTTTAAAGAAAGTGGGTCACACTATCTCAATTTCAACGAATCGATGAGTCATAAAACCAGGAGTCGCTTTTGCCTCAAGGACGCATCCATTTCATCAACTTCAGCCGGAAGATGACCATCACCTCGACATTCTTCCTCATCCCCCTCTACTTCTTGAAAATCGGTTTGACAGGCTGGCAGATCGGTACGGTCGTCGCCCTCTTCGGATTCGCCCCCATTCTCTTCTCGTTTCCCATCGGCTGGATCAACGACCGTTTCTCCATCAACCGCGTCATTCAGGGAGCGTTCATCGCCATGAGCCTCCTCTTTTTCTTCATGAGGTGGAACCGCAATTTCTACGCACTGGCGCCTACATTCCTCCTCCTCGGATGCGTCAACAACGCCCTCGACATTTCCATCAACAGCTTGTACTACAAAGACGACACGTCCATCGACCAGAATAAAAAATACAGCCTTCTCGTGTTCTGGACCTCTCTCGGCTCGGCTTCGGGCACGCTCCTGGGCGGCATCCTCATTTTCTATACGAGCTTCCAGAGCCTGTTCATTGTCTACGCTCTGCTTCCCCTCATCGTCCTCCTCGGGACGAAGGGATTCGCCAAGGAAACTTTCGAGGCTGTGTCATTCAGGGATTACCGGCTCAGTCTCTTCAATAAAAAGACGATGCTGTTCTCCGTCCTCCTCTTCATCCTGACGCTTCACTGGGGAGCCGAGGGTACCGTATACAGCCCCTTCCTCAGAGAGCACTTCCATCTGAATAACCTGTACGTCTCTCTGTACATATCCATTCCCCTGTTCCTGCTCGCTTTTGCCGCATTCTTCATCGGACTGCTCAAATACAACTTCAGGACGAACAGGCGCATCTTTCTCATCGCCATGGGTCTCTCAGGCGCCGGACATATCCTCATGGTCCAAACGAGTCTCTATCTGTCCTTCCTCTTCCGTATCGTCCACGAAATCGGGGATGGATTCATGGGCGCACTGATCGTCTTATATATTTCCAGGCTGTTCGAGAAAAAGAACATCGGCGGAAGTGCCGGCATGCTGACGGGCATCATGACGCTGGGCCACATGGTTGGCGCTCTCGTCTTCTCTCCGCTAGGTTTCAAAACGGGACTCCAATACCCTTTTCTGATTTCTGGATTTCTCCTCATCGCCAACGTTTTCTATGGATACAATGTATTTAAACGAACACAATATTGATTTCCTCGGAATTTTTCTCTATTTTACAGGTCGGTTCATACAAGATAAAATATGACACACCATAAAAAACAATACGTCGTCGGCGTTGACTTGGGCGGAACAAAAGTAGAAGCCTGCTTGCTCGACACCAGTCGGAGTCTCCGTGCCCGGCACCGCGTCTCCTCAGAGCCTTCTCAGGGTGTGGAACGAGTCATCGAGAACATTCTGGGACTCATTGCCAAAATCACTGAAGGCAAGACTTACGCCGCAGTCGGCATGGGCACGCCCGCTACGTACGCTCCATCGGAAGATCGACTTTACGGATCGCCACACACGCCCGTCTACGAGACGCCTGGTTTTATCGGACGCTTGAAGGAAAAACTGTCCGTTCCTCTCCTCGTGGAGAACGACGCCAACTGCCTCGCACTGGCGGAATTCTTTGCAACCTGCTCCGGGAAATACCGATACGTCATGGCAGTTATCCTAGGTACGGGCATGGGATCCGGTCTGATTCTTGACGACAAGCTGTACCGAGGCGCCAAGGGCGGTGCCGGAGAAATCGGCCATACGACCCTCGACATCCACGGAAGGCTCTGCGAGTGTGGCCGGAGGGGCTGTGCCGAAGCCTATTTTTCGGGTCCCGGCCTGAGCCGCCGCTATTTTGAGATGAGCGGTGAAAAACTCGAGCCGAAAGCGATCTATGAACGCTGCGAGAAAGGAGAACCCAAAGCTATAGAGCTGTTCGAAGAGAGTTGCAGGATGATGGGAGAAGTGTTCGCAGACGCAGTCAACACGCTCGACCTGGAAGCCATCATCTTAGGCGGAGGCGTGTCCAACATCCCCGTCTGGTATGAAAAAGTCCCATCCATCATCGAAAAATCCCTGTTCGGACCGCCCCGCGGATCCATCCCCCTCATCAAAGCAAAACTGGGAGACTCGGCCGGCGTCTTCGGCGCTGCTTACTTGGCGCTCCGAGAAATCGGTGTCATGGAATTTTAAGGTAATCACCCATGCCACCGCTTCAAGCGGTGGCATGGGTAGATAATAAAGGAGGAAAACCCCCATGAAAAAAATGACCGTTGTACTCGTTATGCTTCTCATCGTTCTTGGCTGCTCGACGCAACCCATCCAAAAACAAGTCATCTCATCGCCCAACGCACCGGCAGCCATCGGGCCCTACTCGCAGGCCATTCGCGTGGGGAACACGCTCTATCTCGCAGGCCAGCTTGGCATGATCCCGGAAACCGGGAAACTCGCGGAAGGCTTCGAAGCACAGGCCCGCCAGGCGTTGAAGAATCACAAGTCCATCATCGAAGAAGCCGGATTCTCCATGACCGACGTTGTCCAGGTGCAGGTCTTCGTGAGCGACATGAACGAATACCCAAAATTCAACGCCATCTACACGGATTTCTTCAAAAGCGATTATCCGGCACGTGGAGTCCTGGAAGTCTCACGTATTCCCGCTAACGGCCTCATCGAAATAATGATGGTCGCGGTGAAAACGGGCTGACCTCATTTACAAACTCATACTCAGTATCGGTGGGGGAAAACAAACCATAAGGAGGAAAACATGCGCAAACAAATCGGCATACTCTGTTTCATCATCATCGTTTCATCTGCTATTGCAGAGAATAAACAGCCCATCCCGATAGCCAAATACCTCGAATTCGCCCGTGCCTCCGCAGACTGGACGTGGAGCCATTACGATTCGCTGGAATCGGTTTGGCGTCGAACACTCGATCCCGAAAACGTTTTTGGGTACAGGCCTCCCTCCTATTTCCTCGAAATGGCAACGATCTATGCCTCTCTGTGCGAATGGGAGGGAAATAAAGACTACGCAGAGCGTGTGAAGAAAGTACTTTTAAAATATGGAGACTACCGCAAACATTACCCCGAAGAAGCCGTCAGGCGCCGCGCGGATTACACCGACGGTGTTCCGGCTCTGCCCGACTTTTTCACGACCATGCGGTACATCCGTCCTTACGATACCCTGAAGCGGCTGGGAGTCCTGAAAAAATCGGAACAGGAGAAAATCGAACGGATCATCGCCGAAAGCCTGACATACATCCTGAGAACCCAGGAATGGGGTCCGATGAATCGGACGATCCTCCGCGCCGAAACCCTGGCTTGGGCCGTACGCGCCATGCCCGACCATCCTCTGGCTAAAACCTGGCGGACCTTCGAACACGCCCTCGCTTTCGACAACTGGGGCAACTGGGAAATCGAAGACGCGACCATCTATCACGCTGTATGGCTCCACTCCCTCATCGGGTACGCCGATGCCAACAACAAACTCGCCGAGCTTTTCCGAACGCCGGAGATGGTCTACTACGCACACTACTTCGTCCATCTGATGTGCCCGGACGGTATGATCCCCGATTTCGGCGACGCAGACTGGCAGTCCAACTGGTACCGTTTTCTCGTTTTTTTCGAAGCTGCCGCGGCAGCGTATAAAAATCCGGAACTCAAATGGGCCGCGACCACGATCGCCCGAAAATTCATAAATTTTGAGAATACCGCCAACATCGGACTGGCATACCTGTTCCTCGACTGCTATCGCTGGGGCACAGACGGACTGAAGCTGGAACATCCCGCCGAGCTGAGCGAAGAAGTCATGGAAGACGTCCAGGGGAAAAAAATCGTATTCCGAAACGGCTGGCAGCCGACATCCACGTACATGCTCCTGAATTACCGCGATGAAGGCGATGGAGGACTCCTGTTCCGCGACTATCTGAGGGACACGATTCCCGTCGAAGAGGAAAAGATGACGCACGGCCACGCCGACGAGAACAGCATCGTCCTCCTGATGAAGGACGGCTCCGTCCTCCTCCATGACGGCGGCTACCGCGACTACATGCCCAGTGGGCCGTACGGCGCGTACCGGCAGGATTACTTCCACAACCGCTTGTGCGTCCGTCAGGAAAAAATCTGGATGGGCCAGAACGAAGAAGAGTACCGGTACAGCGTTCAGGACCGTGCTGCCGTTCCAGGCCAATCCGTCCTCGACTTCCTCCACAACGCCGGCTCCTACAGGCGCGTCCGAACGCAAAAAATCGACTTCCTCACTTTCGACGATTTCGACTACAGCCGAACACGGTTGATAGATGATCAAATGGGCTACGAATGGGACCGCGTTATCACGTATGTGAAGGATCCAGAGATGTTCGTCGTGTTCGACATCCTCAAATCGAAAACGGAGGATTTCTTCACGGCCTGCAACCTTTGGCACACACGCAAGATCGTAGACCGTGGAGATCACTGGTACGACACGGTCTACGATTCCATCCGGACGCAAAGGTTGCCCGCAGAGACCCAGCTCCTCATCCTCTTCCCAAAAACCCACTACCGGCTTGAAAGCATTGAGCCGGAAAAACGGCACTACCAGAACGAGTGGGTCATCTCACAAACGACGGGACAGCACTTCGAGTTGGGCCAGCACATCGGATTCGTGACCGTCCTCATTCCCCATTCGGCTAAGGAAAATCCCAGGCATTGGCTGGAAAAAATCCGGTACGTCGAGTCGGAGCGTGAAGGAGACGGCATGTCCATCGAAATTGAAACCAACGACCGGACAATCCACATCGGTGTCAAGTGCGACCTCAGGATGGACATGGTGCGTGACTGGCGCCGTCCGAAATACACGTACGAATCCGGCCGCATCCAATATGGTCAGATGGAGACCAATGGAGATTTCTTCTACACATCCCGATCAGGAAAGAAGCTTACATACACTATCGTGAACATGACAAAAGCATTATACGATAAACATGTCCTCTTCGACCAGCTGCCATCCACTTTCGGTCTGGCTTTCGACGGAAGCCCTGACACGGCCGGCATCGGAAAAATCCGATACTGGCGGGATGAAATAGAATTAAAATAAGCAATGGCATCAAGCAATTTATTTCGCATCGTCCTTCTTGTGATTCCCCCTTGAGGGGGACAAAGGGGGTGTATTTGCACAAACACGACCAAAAGTATTTATAAAAGAGGTCATCGATTACACTCCATTCGCGTTTTACATCCCCATAAGTCCCCCTGTCAAAGGGGGACTTTGAAATGATATTCCTCCGTTCAAAACCGGAGATTCATTCGAACATGCCAAAATACCACATGCACAAAAAAGAAAGAGAGATCGCGGACCAGAAGGAGATCGTCCAAATTCTCAGGCGGGGAAAATACACGACAATCTCCCTTTGCCGTGACAACGAGCCGTATATCGTCACGATGAACTACGGATTCGATCAGGATAAAAACGCCCTCTACTTCCATTGCGCGCAAAAAGGGCTAAAACTCGACTTCATCGAGCACAACCCGAATGCGTGCGCTACCGTTATCGAGGACAGGGGCTACATCATGAACGAATGTGCCCACGCTTACCGGTCCGTCGTCCTATGGGGCAAGATGACACTCATCGAAAACATAGAAGAAAAAAAGGTTGGAATAGAAATCCTATTGCGGCATCTCGAAAACAAACCTGACAACATCAGGAACCGAACGCTGCAAAAGGAGAATGCGTATAAAAACGTGATGATTTTACGATTGGATATCGAGGAGATCACAGGAAAGCAAGGACAGTAATGATTTCACTGAACTTTAGCAAATCTGGTCATCGTACTAAAAGTAATGTAAAAATATTATGGCGATATACAAACGCAAAAACGTGTGTCTTTCCCGTCCCGATTTCTCAATCATATCAATTATTGAAAGATCGGGATTTTAAGCGGGAATCCAGGTGGGGAGAGGTTTCAAATGTTACAATCCCCACCCTGGATGCCCGATGAAGAATTTCCTGCCTGCCGCGGGCATGGCGGGCATGACACCCTCCCACACACAGGATCCGTATATTTGCTAAAGTTCAGTTGCTTTATATAGAAGCTGCCGTGACAGAATAGGGTTGTATCGTTTTACGAATACCAAGACATCCCATTCGTCTCATGAAAGCCCGTACCGTCTCATCTTATTGAACAATGTCTTCCGGCTGACTTTCAGTCTGTTCGCCGTATGATTCCGGTTGTGATTGCATTCATCGAGCGTCTTGAGAATGAGTTCCTTCTCGACCTTCTCGCTGTATTTTTTAACGTATGCTTCCAGCCCCTCCGAGCCCGTATCCGTCTCATCGGGCAAGACCGGATAACCCCGAACGCGCAGGGGCAAATCGTCCAGATGAATCGTCTCGGATTTGGCGGTGATCATCGCGCTCTGGATGGCATTCTCCAAATCTCGGATGTTGCCGGGCCAGTCGTTATCCGTAATGCGGCTCATGGCGATATTGGAAACGCTCTTCACTCCCAGGCCCAGCTGTTTGTTGTGTTTGTCGATGAAATGCTCGATGAGAAGCGGGATGTCTGCCTTCCGATCTCGAAGCGAAGGGACGGAAATCGTAAAGATGTTCAGCCGGTAGAGTAAATCCAATCGGAAGGAGCCCTTTTCCACCTCTTTTTCCAGATCGCGGTTCGTAATCGCGATCACGCGCACATCGATCGGAATGGTCCTGTCCGATCCGATCCGCGTGATTTTCCGCTCGTCCAACACGCGGAGCAATTTAACCTGCGCGTCTAAGGGCAGCTCTCCGATTTCATCCAAAAGCAACGTCCCGCCGTTCGCCTGTTCGAACTTGCCGATCTTCCGCTCCTTCGCATCGGTAAACGCGCCCTTCTCACTCCCGAAAAATTCGCTCTCCAACAAATTCACGGGCACAGCGCCGCAATTGACTGCAACGAGCGGTTTATCCTTCCTCCGGCTGTGGTAGTGGATGGCTTTGGCCACGAGTTCTTTTCCCGTGCCGCTTTCCCCCTGGATGAGCACGGTGGCATTCGTGTCTAACACGCGCTGCATTTGTTCGAAAATTCTCTGTATCTGCGGACTCACACCGACGATGCTCCTGAAACTGTACTTCTCCTCCAGCTGCTTCTTCAGATGTGAGATCTCATCCGTCAGCCGAATCCGCTCTAAGGCCCGATGGACGATAATCAAGAGTTCGTCGTTGTCGAACGGCTTGGAAATGTAATCGTACGCGCCTTTCTTGATCGCATCCACGGCCAGCGGGATGGACCCGTACGCCGTGATGATAATGACCGTCTTCTCCGGCTGCTTCTCCTTGATCCGGACCATCGTCTCGATGCCGTCTATTCCCGGCATATTCTGATCCATCAGAATCAAATCGGGATCGAACCGTTCCACGGCCCCCATGGCTTCCTCGCCGCTGTTCACCGCCTGCACGAGGTATTTTTCCTCGGACAGAATCTGACTTAAAATATTGCAGATCTTCTTTTCATCGTCAACGATCAAAATCTTGTGCGACATCGGGCCACCCTCATCCAATTCCCGTTATCTCAAAACAGGCAGCGTAATCACAACCTGCGTGCCGTGATCATGCGGCTTTTCTTCTTTTGTATAACTGTGAATTTCGATATCCCCATAATGCTGCTGAATGATACCGTACGAGATGGACAATCCTAATCCCGTGCCATCTTTTTTTGTCGTGAAAAAAGGATCGAAAATACGGTCGATGTGCTTCTGGGGGATTCCTCTCCCAGTATCCTGAAAAACAATAGTGAATAAAACCTGTTCATCGCGGGAAAAGGGTGTGCTCCTTTTTTGGATATCCACGATGATTTCAAGTTTGCCGCCGCTGTCCATCGCGTGCAGCGCATTCATGATGATGTTCAAGAAGACCTGCTTCAGCATCGAAGGATCAGCGTTGAGCAGCTTTTCCGAAGCCTTGAAGCGAAAGTCGATTTGCACATTCTGTTTCTTCGCCGTCGTCGCCACCAGATTAATGCTCTGCTGAATCGTCCGCTCCAAATCGATTTCTTCCCTCTCGGGCGGGCTCGGTTTGGAGAAGGACAGCAAGCCCTTGATGATCTCGTTAATGCGATCCACCTCTCTGATGACATCCTCCAGGAGTTCTCTTTTCTTCGGATCTTCCGAGCTTTTTCTCAGGTACTGTATCGTACTTCGGATGGATGTCAACGGATTCCGAATTTCATGCGCCGCGCCCGCCGCGAGCTGGCCCAACGTTGCCAAACGATCAGCCCTGAACATTTTTTTCAAACGGGTCTTCTGCTGCTGGTACAAATACGCGTTCTCGAACGCCAACGATGCCTGTCCCAGGAGAATCGTCATCAGTTCGATTTGCTCGGGACCGATATTGCTATCGGAAGATTCGGGACTCAGACAAACGAGACCCGTGATGCGATTCATCGCAATCAACGGAAAAATGAAATCGACGTGCGTTTCCTTCAACACCCGTTGCTCATGGTCGTTGAAATAGGAAAACACATCCGGTTTTTTTGAAGTGATAAGAGTTGTCCGGTTTATCGTAAACCATCGGATGAGGGGATCGTCCGGCAGGAAAAAGTAACGATTCAAATCCGGCAAATCAGCCCCCCTCGATTCGACCATCTGAAACTGATATAAATCCGGGTTGAGGAGATAGATGAAGATCGCTTCCGTCTGAACGACCTCACGGATCTTTGCGATCACGTTGTCCTTCAGCTGATCCATGTCCACGATGAGCATGAGCGACTTGCTGAATTCCGTAAATGCCTGCTTAAACTCCTGGCGTTTCCTGAATCTCAATTTGTACCAAAACATATTTTTTCCATCCCATCACAAACGCTGTATAACAGTTTACAAAGACCTCTAAAAATAATCAAGAAAAAAATCACGGGATGAGTAAACGGAGTAACAATCGCCGTGTAACAGATTACTCAAAACGATGCTGTCGTCCCGGATTTTTTTTCTGTATGACAGACATCCATCGGTCTTTAACCTCATGTTAAACTTTTTGTTGAACATGACAGTCTAATAGACGTATCCCATCTGGCATCGTTTTTGTCCATCCAATTGCTCAAAGAACTGGTTCGAAAAAAATCGGGAGTACAAACGCATGAAGAAAAACCATATCATCTCAATTATGATTGGGATATTCCTATTTCAATCATACTCATCAACTCCTCTCAAGGCACAGGGCATGCGTGTGATCACTTACGAGGAAGCCATTCAAATCGCCCTGAATCAAAGCTACAGAGTGAAGTCGTATCTGGAAGACAAGATCGCCACTCAGTTTTATTTTAACTACTATAAAGCCGAGTTTAAGCCGCGCATGGACATGAGCCTGTTCGCTCCCCAGTGGAACGAAAACGTCATCGCGGTCCAGCAGCCCGAGGGATTGCCCGTATACAACTCCTTCGGCTCCATGCAGCTCGGCGGCCGGCTGCAGTTTAAGTACATTCTGCCCACCGGGGGGAATTTTGCCCTCACCTCACTCATGTACCGGGACAATCTAAGCACGACGTTGGCTCTGCAGGACTATGCGCAGCTCAAAACCGATCAGGCTTATTCCAGTTTGAGCATCAGTTTCAGCCAGCCTATCTTTACAAGAAACACCCTGCGGGAGAGTCTCGAAGAAGCCAAATACCAGTACGAACTCTCCTCCAGTTATTTCACGCGCGCACAGATGGACATCATCTACGACGTGACGCAGGGATTCTATACGCTCTACAGGGCCACCCGCGAAGTCGAAATCGCTCAAGAAAAATTGAAGAACTCCGAGGAAGCCCTGCGCATCGCCCGATTGAAACTGGAGACCGGCCGCATTCCCGAAGGAGACGTCTTAATCAGTGAAGTCGATGAGGCCACCAACCAGGCCGACCTGTCACAGGGTCTGGGCAACTTGGAACGCGAAAAGGACAGCTTCAAACAACTCATCGGACTCGACCTTGAGGAAGACTTCCAGATCATTACCGATCTTAAATACGACACTTTTAATGTCGATCTGAACAAAGCCATCGAGGAAGCCTTAAAGAATCGTCTGGAACTCAACGAGGCCGACCTGCAGATCAAGCTCCAAGAGATTCGCCTGGACCGCGCTAGAAGAATCCGCGAATTGCGGGGAGACGTCACGGCGTACTACGACATCACGGGCGTCAGCACCCTCGGTCAAGGCTCCACAAGTGCCCTCTTCCAATCTTCCTTCGACAACTTTGTGGACCGACCTCCCAATCGCGGAATCACGTTCACGCTATCCTATCCTATATTCGACTGGGGTCGTGGCTCGGCCCGCGTACAACAGCAAGAAGCCAACCTGAGAAACAGCGAGTTGGATCTGGGAAACTGGCGCGTCACGATCGTCCGTCAGATCCGCGATATCGTGCGCAGCGTGGAGGAAACCAAAAACCGATTAATTATCCAAGAAAAACGGCAGCAGGTCTCCCAGAGAAGTTACGAGATCAGCCGCTTGCGTTTCGAGAATGGCGACATCACGAGTCAGGAACTCTCCCGTGAGCAGGAACGGCTGGCCGATTCTCAAATCGCATATCTCAGAGCCTACATCACATATCAGCTCGTCGTGGCCGACCTGAAACGGAAGACTTTATGGGATTTCAAGAACAACAGAAGTTACTTGAAAGACGATTATTTCCAAGAATAAGCAGAACACAAAACAGTCAGAAAGGAATCATCATGAAAGACGCCAAATCCATTCGAATCCTCATGTGGATTGCAATCGCCTTCGTCGCATTGCCGTACGCAGCGGCGGTATCCCAGCAGGACCAAGCTTCTCTGCTGTTGGACCTAAAAAAGGCCAAAGCCGCCTTTGAGATTGCCAAACAGAACTTCGAGAACGACAAGAAATTGTACGAAAACAAGGCCATCTCAGAAAATCAGTACAACCAATCAAGGAACGAGCTCCTCTCCAGAGAAGTCGACTACCAGAAGCTCATCCTCCGCGTGATGGCCCAGCAGTCGTACATCATCGTCGAAAAAGCCATCAAATACCAGACGAGGCGTGGAAGCCGGCGCGTCAAAGTGACGCTCCGATCCACGATGGAGGGAAACCAGGAATACCTCAATCAGTTCAAGGAGCACTTCGACGTGTTCTCCCCGGAAATGCGCTCCAGCAAAATCTACAATGTATTCGTTTCTCTCGTCAATATGGAGGACAAGACCATCATCGGCATCCCGTACGAGATTCGGATCCCGACCATCGAGATGGGCGAAACGGGCGTTGCCGATTTCGAGCTCCTCCGCGATGTCGAAAGCCTCCAGGTCAACCTGAACTACGGCGGAAGGGCCGACCAAAAAAATATTTATTTAGAGAAGGACGCCAGCGCCAATATCGTTGATGTCAATTCAACCCAGTTCTCCCAGGAAACAAACCTCGGCTCCCAGGCCACATTCGACCTGACGCTCGAACGCTTTTCCATCTCCGACGATGTCTACAAACTGCTCGTCCTCAACCTGCCCCGCCAGATCAGCGCCGACTTCATCGACCCGGAAACCAACGCCAGGCTGTCTCAGATCAAATTTACACAGGGCGTCAACACAAAACGGATTTTATTGAGAACCTATCTGCCCAACAGGGACGATGCGGACGTTGTCATAGACAAGCCCCTCGTCTTTTATGCCCTCGTCCTTTCGAGCGACGAGCACGAGAAATTGGGGGATATGCGCGGCAGGATGTTCGAACAGCAGGAATTGAATGCCATTCAGGGCGGAAAAGTCAGACTCGAGCTCATTCCCCGAGGCGTGGGACGCATCGAAGTTCTGGCGCCAACCCTCTACCATGAGATAAAAACCGGCGAACGCGTCGAGATGACCATCACCGTGAAAAACACGGGAACCCGCCGACTGGACAACATCCGGATCACGACGGACAATCCACTCAACTGGCGCTCCGAGATCGAGCCGAACCTCATCTCCAGCCTCGACGTTGAAAAAGAAATGCAAGTCCGCATGACGTTCCTGCCGCCATCAGACGTAGGCGTGGGCGCTCAGGAAGTCAAGATCAAGACCGAAGCCCTGGCGGACAACCGGCCCGTACAGACCGAGGACAAGACCGTGAGAATCAAGATCTCGGCAAAGACGCCGCTGTTGGGGAGCATCATCCTCATTTTCCTCCTCATCGGACTCGTCGTCGGGATCGTCATTTTTGGAATTAAGCTGTCGCGGAGATAAAACTCTGCAAGTTCTGGCTCCTAAACTCCGGGTTTGGGAGCCAGAGACATCACGATAGACACTTTCAGTTTAACGATTAAGAAAAAGGACGGAAGGAGATGGAAAGGATACCCCATAAAACGACATTCGTCCTCTCTCCCAAAGGCAAGCTCATGGGAGACACCGAGACGACGGCACTCAGGGAAACAACCCGTCGTCTCATTCGAAAAGGGATGAAGCATCTAATCCTCGACCTCTCCGGCGTTGACTGGGCCAACGGATCTGGAATCGGCTGTCTCGTGGGCATCCTCCGCCAGATTCAAGCTGCAGGAGGCTCTTTACAACTCATCAATCCTTCCAGAAAGATACGGCAGTTATTGGAATTGATAAGGCTTCGCTCCGAATTCCATCTATTCGATGCAATTCACCCGAAGAGTATTTAAACGATCGTCATCGCGCGAGCGAGAAAGGAGCCTTCCATGTTTCGCATCCTTTTTCAGAAAGAAATTCACGACAGTCTGCTCAGCCTTCGATTTGTCATCGCATTAATTCTGTGCATGATTCTCATCCCCGTCGGGATGTTCGTCAATTTGAAGGACTACGAGAAACGGATGCACAGCTATGAACAATCGGTACAGATCTACCAGCAGGACCATCCCGATGAGAGGAGTATTTCGCGAGGCGGTGCCAAGGGATTTCGGAAACCCTCGTTGTTCAGCATCTTTTCGCTGGGCTTGGATTACCATCTTCCCACAACCGTCCACAGCGACCCGGAAGACGGGATCAGCTTCTCCAACGACCGCGGTGTGGACAACCCCCATTCCATGCTTCTGGGCAAGGTCGACCTGCTGTTCAATGTCAGCATCGTCATCTCTCTCCTCGCCATCATCTTCACATTCAACTCCGTGACGGGTGAAAAGGAGATGGGCACTCTAAAACTGACGCTCTCCAACACCATACCCAGGCATGTTATCCTCCTGGCCAAACTCGCAGGAAACTTTTTGGTTCTGTTCATTCCGTTCCTCATTTCGCTGCT
>JBDRSZ010000028.1:0-8074 GCA_043824415.1 bacterium
GTCGTCAGGATCGTCAGCCAACCGGGGCGAGGGAGAAAGACCGCTGCGTCGTCTCCCATCCCCACCACGAGCCCTGGGTCCCGCTCTTCAACGATTCGACGAATCCGGTCGATAAGCCCGAATTCCCCCAACTGCGCCAATCGCACTCAGCCCTCCACGACCTTAACGAACATCCGCCGGCTTCGAGGGCCGTCAAACTCACAGAAGAAAATAGACTGCCACGTTCCCAGCAGCAGCCTCCCACCCGTGACGATGAGACTCAAAGAAGGCCCGAAAAGGCTCGACTTGATGTGCGCCGCAGAATTCCCCTCCGTGTGGTGATATGCGTCGCGAAAAGGAATCATCTTCTCGCTTTCGTACAGAATATCCCGCACCACGCTCGCATCGGCATTCTCGTTGATCGTCACGCCGGCAGTCGTGTGCGGAACCCAGACGAGACAGATTCCCTCCTGCACGCCGCTCTCTTTCACAACTCCCATAACCTCACGGTCGACATTCAGCATCTCCGTGCGGGAATGTGTCGTGACAGACAATTCTTTTACCATGTTTTCAATGTAATCAGGGAGGGGAATTTATGCAAACGGTTTTTAGAAAGGAATTCGTTTCGTTGGAAAAACATGTCAAAGCTCACGTCTTCTGCTTCTTCTTCTTCGCGGCGGGAAAAAGGACGTTATTCAAGATAAGTCGGTATCCTGGCGAATTCTTGTGAAGAGACAATTCGGTCGGCGGATCTCCTACGAGATGGTGGTAGTCTTCGGGATCGTGGCCTCCCAAGAAAGTGAACGTTCCCTTACCCACGTTTCCGTGGATGTACTTTACCTCTCCGGTCGCAGTATTTTCAGCCAGGATGACGATAGATTTTTTAATCAGATTCTGATGGAATCCCGTGGTCTGTCCCATAAAATTGTGGACGATCGAGACGTGATTCTGGGTGAGCATCGTCGGAACCGGATCGTACTTGGCGGAGAATTCGAACAGCGTGAAATAGTCGTTCTGAGCCTGCCTGACATCCAGCCGGTCCAGCGGCGTCGTGTCGATGTCGGAAAACTCGTAGATCGATGGATGGGTATAGAGCTCAAAATTCTCAAATGCGAAACACTGTGTGTAATCCAATTTTTTCTGGCTATCCGGATCGACAGGGTCTCCGTCGAACACTTCGTGACAAATATCCGTGCCCTCGGCAGCCAGAGCGATGTCGTACGAATCCGTGGCGGAACACATTGCAAAAAGGAACCCGCCCCTCAGGGCGTACTCCTTGATCATCTTGGCAGTAGCCAGCTTTAGCTGAGAGACTTTATCGTATCCCATCCGTCGTGCCTCTCTCTCGAAAAGCTGCTGTTGTTCGATGTACCACGTCGCGTTGCGATAGCTCGCGTAGAACTTCCCGTACTGACCCGTAAAATCCTCGTGGTGAAGATGGAGCCAATCGTACTTTTCCAATTTACCGCGGAGAACGCCCTCGTCCCACAGCGTCTCGTACGGAATCTCTGCATACGTCAACGCCAATGTCACGGCATCGTCCCAGGGCAGCGTGTTGGGCGGTGTATAGACTGCGATGGAGGGCGCCTTTTCCAACAAAATGACTTCCATGTTGTTTGCCTCGATCGTCCTGTACACTTCCGCAACGGCCGATCCGTCCAGCGTTTCGAAACGGACGCCCCGAATCCTGCACTGCCGCACGATTCCCTCGTCGTATCCCATCAAGAACGATCCACCGCGATAATTCAGGAGCCACTCCACATTCATGCCGTGCTCCAAAGTCCAGTAGGCCGCACCGTAAGCCTTCAAGTGATCCGTCTGGGTGAGGTCCATCGGGATGAAAAGGTTCTGGCCGGCCGCCCGGCACATCCATCCGAGGAGGAAAAACGCAAGGAGGGAAAAACGTCTCTTCATCGCTTCTCTTCTTTCTCAAGCCTGCGAATTCGCTTCCGAGCCTCATCAACTAGAAAGCTGTGCGGATACTCGGCCAGAAGTATTTCGTACTGCTCGATAGCCTTTTTCTTCTGTCCCCGATTCTCATACACCCATCCCATGCGTTCCACAGTGCGATCCGCTAAAAAATGGTCGGGGAAACGATCGCGAAGAGACTGAAAGCTTGTAAGACAATCCTCGAACCGTTTCTGTCGAATTTCGATTTCCCCCCTTTTATAGAGAGCATCGGCTGCCAGCGCATCGTCGGGCCACACCAATAGAAGGCTGTCCAGCGCGAGAAAAGCATGGTCATCGTTTCGTCGTCTTTCCCAAAATTCCGCCCTGGAAAAGAGTCGAAGCGCCTCCGGAGACTGTTTTAGATGCTCCTCAACGAAAAGCCTGAGGTTCAATCCATCGTTCACGACCGGATCCTGTAACGTCTTCGCATCCATCTCCTTAAGATTCAGCTTCGACAACAGAGAATCGACCTCATCGAAACGCCCGCCAAGGAACTCGACATCCGCCAGGCCCACGAGCGACCTCACCCAAACGTTGTCTTCTTTCTGACGAGGCCGATCGAACGCTGCTTGAAAAATCGCCCGCGCCCCAGTGAGGTTCCCCAGGGCAATCTCACATCTCCCAAGTTCCAGCCGGCCCTCTTCTCCCTCTCTCGTCGAAGCAAAACGCGTGATTAACATTCCGAATGTCTCGGCAGCTCCGGTGAAATCGAAGAGTTGATCCCTCTGAACCAAACCCTTCCGATGCAAGGCTTGCCGTGCAAAAGGGCTCTGCGGAAAAGTGTCAAAGACATTCTGATAGAGAATGACCGCTTCTGAGAGTCGCTCTTGAGCCTCATACACCTGTGCCAGCCCCAGCAGGACCCGCTCCGAAGAGACAAAATGGGGATACGACTCGAGTATCTCCTCGTAAGCCCGCTCTGCCTCTTTCGGTGCGCCGGACCGAAGCGCCTGCTGTCCGAACAGGAACAGCGCCTCGCCCTGTTTCTTCTCATCCGTCAACCGCTCCAAATCCAATGTGGCTTGAAAACCTTCTTCATACCGTCCGGCTTGCAGAAAGAAGTTGACCAGAATCCTCCTCAGGTCGAGGTCTTTCGGGTGACGAACCATGACTTCACGCAAGGGCTCGGTCACTTCTCGAATCACTCTGTCCGTTTTCGGAAACTGGAGGACCTGGCTTTCGATGTACGCAAACTGCATGGGGTGCGTCTCCCAGTATTGCAGAAGCTCGCGCGTGGCTTTTTCGTACTCAATCTTCGCCGCATACAGATTCGCCAATTGGAGGGCAAACAGGTCTGGCGTCCCCATCCGCTTTCTTCCCAAGAGATACACATCGACTGCTTCGTCCAGCAGGCGCTCGACCATCATTGCACTGGCCACATCCTGATAGGCAGACACATGCTCCGGATAACGATCCAGCACGTCCTTCCACCGCCTCAGGGCCGCGTCCTGTTTGCCCATTTTAAAATCGATCTCACCCAAATAGACATCCAGGCTCGGATTCTTCGGCTGTATTTGCCGCCTCTCTTCGACGATCGCTTTCGCCTTCTCGTACTCATGGGCGAGCAGATAGAGATCCTTCAGTCGATTGAAAACCACTGAATCCATAGACCTCGCCCTGTAGAGTTCTTCATAGA
Source organism: bacterium (assembly GCA_043824415.1). Lineage (GTDB taxonomy): Bacteria > Zhuqueibacterota > QNDG01 > QNDG01 > DSAB01 > JBDRSZ01. Next base: position 3,566 of record JBDRSZ010000028.1, read on the forward strand.
TTTCTTTGGCCTCCGTCCATCGACCCGACCTCTCGAGTTCGATGGCCGTGCGAAGTTTCTGAGAGATGTCCTGTGCGTTCACTCCGCGCGCAGCGCCCAGAATGATCCACGTGAAACAGAAGAATAGAACGGTCCCACGGCTCCGAATCAGAAGAGTCCGAGCGAATCGAAAACCCGTCCTACTGCTTTTCTTCCCTTGTAAGCGCTTCATAGTACTTTCGAATGAGCCCCTGAAAATCTTTGGTATACCCTTCCTTGGCCATGCGGAGGATGTCGCGGCGCAAACGATCTTTCCACTCGGAATCGAAAACAGGAAGGGCCTGCGGACCAGTCCGAATGAAATCTCTTCCCGATCTTGCCTGCCGTTCACGGCTCGTATCTCGACGCCTGACGGAACGCTGCGTGTCCAAAAGCCGAGAGAGAATCCGCTCCTGCCGGCGGATCATTTCGCGGCTCGTTCCCGACGCCTTCATCTCCCGAACGACTGCATCCATGTCCCCGACCATCCCATCTAATCTGCCTGCAATGTCGGAGCGGCGGCCGATCTCTTCCGCAAGTTTCTCTAACGCATTCTTAACCGCTTCCTGCTCTGCGGCCAACCGGGCCATGGACGCCTGTTCTTCCATCGTGAGCTGTCCTCTTTGGAAAAAGTCCAGCGTCTGCTGATTGATTCCCATCTGCTGCATCGCCATCTGTTCCATCTGAAAAAAGAATTCTTCCGTTCCCAATCCCGATTCCGATCCTGAAAACCGCCCGAGGGCGTCTTGTATGGCCATCACCGTTCGGTTCAGCGCTCCCATCGCGTTCCCCTGATGGGCCGACGCGCCCCTGCCGCCCGACTGTTCCATCAACTGAAGCGCTTTACCCATTTGATCCTTTGCCTCTCCCATCGCCAGGCCCATATCCTGTGTGATGGAGAACGTCTCCTGTGAGAGCTGAACCAACGAGTCCACCACCTGCGCGAGTCCCGTGAGCAGGGAGAGCTGTTTATCCGTCGCCTCCGTTCCCGTGGTCCTTCCGCTGGACATGCCCGACATGACATCCTCCTGCCCCTCCGACAGCTGAAGGAGACGGCGGGAAGCCCGCCTCAGCGCACCGGCTACTTTTTCTTTATGGCTGCCTTGAAGACTGTTCTGCATCTTTTTCAGCATCTCGGACAGTGTGCTCATCGTGCTCCGCGCCAAAACTCCCTCTGAGGCCGCCCCTTCCATCTGTCCATGATCCATCGCCTCCACGATATTTTCTAGCCGTTCTAAAAGATTCTGCCGATCCATTTCGTCCATAGCGGCTTTCAACGCGGACAAAGGCATGTCGGGGAGTTCCTCCATCTGACGGAGTACCCCTTCCATCTCTTTTCGGAGAGCCTCAGCGTCCCGCTTGATTCCTCTTTCTTTGTTTCCCAATTCGGATGCTTTCCCCTCGTCGGCCCGGGCAAGCTCTTCGTTTACCTCTCCCTGTCGCTGAACAAGATCATCCGTACGCTTAACGAGCTCATCCACCTTCTGCTCTACTCGAAGCCTCTTCAGGAGCGAGATCGTTCGATCGATCGATTTCAGAAACTGTTCTTGGGACATCTTGAAACGCTCTGTCGCGTTCTTCAATTCATCCTGGCTGACACGGCTGATCGCTTCTTGGAGTTTTTTCATCGCCTCCGTCAGCTCTGGCGATGCGATCTCCTCGTAGAGTTTCTGAAGCTCCTCATACTTCAACAATGTCTCCAGGCTGAGCAGATCGTTCCTCTCCATCCGATCGACGGTTTCGTCCAGTCGTTGTTTCAAGCCGTCGATCCGCTCCTTTAAACTCTGCTGCGTTTCGGTCGTCTTCTCTAAATTCTTCCGTTCCTCCCACTCCAGCTCACCGCCGATTTTCATCTCTTCCGAGATGCGTTCCAATTCTTCCTGGAGATCCTGGCTCTCTGTGAATATCTCGGTCAGCGTCCCCACCTGGTTGGACTGTTCTGCTTCCACCTCCCTGAAAATCTCATAGATGGATGGAAAGCGTACCGTGAACATCCGACTCCGGCCGCGTTTCGGTCCCGATACCCTGTCGTTGTCGAGAACTTCAAAAAAGTACGTCACGACATCTTCGGGCAAAAGACCCATTGGTTCCATGTCCCATGTATGGTTGATGAGCACTCTTGCGGGTTCTCCCTTCTCGAACGGAAGCGCCATTATCGTTGTGTCCACAGCCGAAGAATCGCTACTGCCGCTCCTCTGAATCCAAAAACCAAGCCGGCAACTCGACAGTCCGAAATCATCCTCTCCTTCCAGCATCAGGGGCAACGTCATCGTGTCATCCAGATCCATTTGTCCGCCCGGAGAGAGAATGCGCGCCATCGGACTGAGATCCGGCTGCACGCGGACCCAGTACACAATCGGGTCGGCGTTCCCTATCCCCAAAGTATCCGTCAGTTCAATCCGATACCGGTCATCTTCTTCCACGATAAAATCACCCGCTGCCTCCCTTCCTCGACACGCCATCTTCTTTTCTTCCCCATTCCCGAAAACGAAAGCAGCATCGGAAAGTATCTTGTTCGCCCAGACGCTGACATCCACGCGAGTTCCTTTTAACGCTTCCACATTGCCTGCATTGGGCTCCAGGACGCGAACGCCCAGTCGGGCGTAACTCGGAGGAAACAGCTTGACCTCGAGCGTCCTGACCATCGGCCTCTGAACCACCTCGATTCTGTAAACCTCTGTGCGCACTTTCTTGGCCTCGGCGAAATAATCCAAGCCGCTTCGGATGGAGGGGATTCTGTACTTGAACGGCTTTCTAAGAACGACCTCCCTTTCCTCTTCGCCTTCGCCTTGCAGAAAAAGAGAAATTTCCTGAGGAACGCTTCCCTCTCCCGCAACAACGATTTCAACATCTTCTCCCTGGACGACCCGAACATTCCCCGGCCGAAGATCGATGCGGAAGAGAGAGGATTTGGGATAGTCCTTTCTGGGATGACCCATGCGTTCGAATGCGCTTCCGAATGCTCCCGGAAAAATACACAGGCAGAATAGACACCCCGCCGTAACAAAACCCAGGATGCGCAGCGAACGGTATAGTCTTTCGTTCGTGATGACCCGACGAAAATCCAAGTTTGCGATTGCTTCATGCATTTTTTCCAGAGAGGCTACCGCCAGGGAATCGGACGTCCCGTAGTCCTTACACGTCCTCAACCGAAAGACCTGCAATCCATCCGCCAGTTTGTCCTTGATGTGGGGAAAAACCTCCCCCACGCGCAAAGCGAGGCGGTCGTCATCTGGAGTTTCTTTCCTGAAAAGAAGAGAATACAGCGGCCTTCCGATCCATATTCCGATAACGACAATCCCAACGAAAACCAATCCGCTGACGAAAACGAGCCGCCCTCCCTGAGTAAATCGAAATACCGCTTCGAGGGCTAAACCAATCCACCCTGTCCCGAGAAGCACTGCCAGACAGAGCAGCCCCCCCGAAAACAGGATGAGAAATTTCTCCCTCCGGCGCAGACCATCCAGTCTGCTCCGAATCTCGTAATAGGCTTTTTCTCCTCGAATTTCCATCATGCCTCAGTGCAGCAGCGCCCAAAGAATGATGTTTACCCCCAACTTCAGCGCCGCCTCCCGTCTTTCCTGCGGATCCTCGTGGACTTGCGGGTCCGCCCAGCCGTCCGAAATATTCGTCTCGTACGTATAGAACACCATCAGTCGGCCCGAATCGTCGAAGATCCCAAGTCCCTGAGGCGGTTTGTCGTCGTGCTCATGAATTTTGGGAAGTCCGTTCTCAAATCGATAATGGATACGATATAATCCGTACGAGAACGGCAGCTCGACCAGGGAGCGTTCCGGAAACACCTTCTTCATTATATCCCTGAAGAAGGGATCCATCCCGTAGTCATCGTCTGCATAAAGAAATCCGCCGCCCATCAGGTACGACCGGAGAGCAGCCGTTTCCGCATCTGTCAGAGCGATCCTCCCATGACCCGTAAGAAACAGGATCGGGTACGAGAAGAGTCTCTCGTCCGTCAGAGTCACGTGCACATCTTCCTCGGAGACGTCCACTCTTGTGTGTGATTTGATATAGCGACAGAGATTCGGAATTGCCGATGGATCGTTGTACCAGTCTCCGCCTCCGCCATATTTCACCCTCGCGACAACCATCGCGCTCGACCCATTCCTATCTTGGGTCCATCCATCGGAAAAACAAAAAAACAGGGCATAACCCAAGAGAAAATACAAAAGTGCATTCCCTCTTCTATAATACATACGGAATGAAACCCTCGCATTCATTTTATAGTCGAACCAAAGTGGTTTTCGGATTTCACAATGTGGTCCTCTCCTTTTTTCAAGGAGAGGATTTAGGTGAGGTCTCCGATAAAAATCCGAAAACCACTTTGTGTTGAGTTTATATTTCAAGCACTCCGTTAGAACACGCGAAATCCGATCATGATCACCATGACGACAGCCACAAGTAACTTTGTCACCTTTCCTCCGACTGCTCCGAAGAAAGCGCCCGCTCCCGCTTTGATCGCGTTCTGTAAGT
>JBDRSZ010000029.1:0-30172 GCA_043824415.1 bacterium
GTTCGATTTCATCAATAATTCTTTCTTGATCGTTCTTTATAATCTTTTTCATACTTTTAGCAGCGGTTCTTGTAAATTGGATTGTATACATGCATCATCATCTCGGATAACAGTTTAGAAAAGATAATCTCATTTTAATTAAAAATCAATGAAAAAATGCTGAGGGAATCATGCTGACCACCATCATTAAAAAAGAAATCCTCGAGAATATCTCGAGCTATAAATTCACGATCATCGTCCTTCTCTCCACGGTGCTCATCCTCACCAGCCTCTTCATCATGGTCAGGGACTATCAGCTCCGGATGGAGAACTACGAGGTCCTGACGCCCGAGTCCAACGACCCGACTGCGCTCGTACGCCCCACACCCATGTCCATCTTCGCGAAAGGACTGGACGAAAATCTGTGCCGTTCTTACCGAATCCGATTCGGCGGTCAGATCGAAGTCGGGAGCAAACAGCAGTCGGTCAACGCTATTTTTCGACTCTTCACGGCCCCGGATCTTCTGTTCGTCATTAAAGTCATCATGGCCCTCTGCGCCATGCTCTTCGCCTTCGACCGTATCTCGGGGGAGAAAAACGACGGCACCCTCAAACTCAGCCTGTCAAATTCGATCGGAAGGCCCATTGTCATCCTCGGAAAATGGATCGGCGGATTCGCGAGCCTCGTCGTTCCGTTCGTACTCGCCGTGCTCGTGGGATCGCTTTTCATCGCCCTGTCTCCCCAAATCGGGATGGATGTAAAAGATTGGTCGAGGCTCCTCCTCTTCGGACTCGGTGCTGTTTGTTATACAGCCGTCTTCTTCTCGTTGGGACTCCTCATCTCCACGGTCACGCACCGCGCTTCTTCCTCGCTCGTCATCTCTCTTTTTGTGTGGAGCCTCCTCATCTTCGTCCTGCCCAACCTCGGAAACATCTTAGCCAGACAGATCGTCCAGATCCCCTCAGTCCAGCAACTCGAAGTCCGACGCAATCACATCTGGATAAAAGCAGTCTTCGACCGTATACAAGGCCGGATCCGGGGAAAGGAGGTCGTCGACACCATCAACCGGGAGAACGATCTGCTCATGGCGGACTATCGGAGCAAGTTCGAGCGGTTGGTCAACGTCTCAAAGAACATCACAAGATTGTCCCCTGCTTCGGCCTTCACATTCTTGGCCACAGACATCGCAGGGACGGGACTCTTCGAAGAGAACCGGGTCAAGCAGGCCGTCCTCCAGTACAAGGATCAGATATTCGGCACAGAGACCGACTCAGACGGCAATCTCCTCGGACAATTCCCCGTATTCACTTATCAGAGAAAAAGTCTTGGGGATGTCCTTAACCTCGAAACGTTGGGAAACTTCGTCATCCTCATTCTCTTCCAGCTTCTGTTCTTTTCGATATCGTATGTGTCGTTCTTGAAATACGACGTAAGGAGCTAAGCCATGCTGAAATCCATCATACAAAAAGAAATCCTCGATCACCTCTACAGCCTGCGCTTTATCGTGGGACTGATTCTATCCATCTCCGTAACCGTGACATGCGTTGTGATATTGACCCACGATTACGAACAAGAGCTGACGGATTACAACGAGCGCATCGTCATGCAGGACGACTTCCTCAACAACTACGCCCACACGAACCGCTTGGGACCAATGATCCGCGCGCAGGAGCCCCCCGAGATTTTCCGACCCTTCATCATCGGTGTACAGAAAGACGCGGACCTCGGTTCCTTCGACGACAATCCTCTTCCCGTCCTGTTCCCGCCCCTCGACCTTGTCTTCATCGTCACCATCATCCTGAGCCTCATGGCCCTCCTCTTCTCATACGATGCAGTATGCGGCGAGCGCGAGAACAGCACCCTCAAGCTCATGCTGTCCAACAGCATTCCCAAGGCCGGAATCCTCCTCGGCAAATGGATCGGAGGATCCATCACCCTGTTCATCCCGTTCCTCCTTTCTCTGCTCGTCGGCGCGCTCTATGTGATACTCCATCCGTCCATCCATTGGGACGGAGCAGCCTGGATGACGTTCATCCTCTTCATCCTGGCCTCCGTGACCTTCGTCTCCGTCTTTCATCTGTTGGGACTTCTGGTCTCGGCATTCTCCAGAATATCCTCGATATCCATCCTGACCTGCCTGTTCGTCTGGGTTCTCCTCGTTTTGGCCATACCCAATCTCAGTCCGTACATCGCGGCCCAGTTCTTCCGCATCCCCTCTGTAAACCGCATCGAAAAAGAAGTGAGCCGTCTTACTGGAGTCGAACGGGATGCTTTGGGAAGACAGCTTACAGCGGAAATCCGCCAACGGTACGAAACGGAATACGGAAAGCCTTTCGCCGAATTCCAGAGTATGGATCAGCAGGCCATCCTGAGCCGTCTCCGGACCGATGAATCATTCAGATCGATGGTCGAAGCTTATCGCGACGAAACGGACAACGCATGGATGGAGGCCAACCGCATTCAAGGAGAAAAGGCCGATGCGATCAGCAGAGAGCTGACCATGAAGGCGGACACACAGACCGGAGTCGCCAAGCACATCGCCTGCCTTTCGCCATACGCCAACTTCGTCTACCTAGCTACGGATTTAACGGGCACGGGTCTACGCGGCATGGACTACTTCAACCAATCCGTAGGCGTGTTCTCCCAAACGTTCAACCCCTATCTCGAAAGAAAGGTACAGCAGGCGCGAGAGACCGATCCCTTGTTCAACTCCGAATCCTTCATCGACCTGAGCGACCGGCCCCGCTTTGCATTCAAGGAAGAATCCGTCAAGGACAAACTCACGGCTGTTCTGCCCTACTGGGGAATCCTTCTGTTCTTCAACATCCTGTTCTTCACAATCGCATTCATCGGATTCTTGAAATACGACGTGAGATAGACCGGTAATCAGTAACCGGTAATCGGTGATCGGAAAACAATAAATAACTTAGCGCGGCAAAGCCATAAATCCCAGTTACTCAAATCACAAACTGGGCTTTGGCAAAATTCCTTTTGTGATGATAGGAAGGGTGTCATGCCTGTCCCGACTTTCATTATTATAATATGATAGAAAAGTCGGGATAATCAGGCATCAAGGGGGCGGGGATAATCAAATGGAGATTCCCCACCCTTAGATTCCCGCTCAAAATCCCGATCTTCCATTGTTGATATTATTGAAAAAATCGGGACGGGAATGACAACCCCCCCACTTGATCCAATGATTTTAAGATTTGATCCATTTTACCTTTAAGGAATCCAATTTATGAAAGTTTACCAAAGTTCAGTTCATAATCAAAAAACTTATGGAATACACCAAACAACAGAGGAGAAAAGATGATGATCTGGCAAATGATCAAAAAAGAAGTCCTCACCAAAATTCTCGACTTTCGCTTCCTCATCAGCAGCATGATCGGCCTGTGTCTCATCGTGCTCACGACTGTTATTCTCTCCAGGCAATACGTCAAACAGCGCGATCAGTACGACGAATTCGTCAACAGCGATAGGGGAGCCCTGAACGACGTGAAAGCCTTTTCCGAGCTGCGCCTGAATGCGCACCGGCCTCCCACGCCGCTGTCCATATTCAACAAAGGCCTCTCCAATCAGGTTGATAATACCATGCGTATCCGACATCCTTGGGTGCCGAGGCAGGGTCTCGAAACGCGTTCCGAAAATCCGTTCATGAGCATATTTGAGTTCTTCGATCTAACGACTGTCTTTCAGATCGTCCTGAGCCTTTTGGCCATCCTCCTCGTTTACGACGCAGTCAGCGGCGAGCGGGAAGAAGGAACGCTCAAGGCCATACTGAGCAACAGCGTCGCCCGGTACCAAATCCTGGCGAGCAAATTCGCATCAAGTATGATCGGCCTCGCCCTCTCCCTCCTCATCAGCCTCATCATCAGCTTCTTGATCATGATGTTGGGATTCGGAATCACGTTCAATCTCCATCAATGGACGCGGATCGGTCTGATGCTCCTCGCCACATTCATCTTCCTTGGTTTTTTCGTCTCCGCCGGACTCCTCGTCTCCTCCCTCGTGAAGCAATCCTCCATCACCCTCATCTGGCTGTTGTTTCTCTGGGTGGTCTCTGTCATCATCCAGCCGAACATCGGAACCTATCTCTCATCAATCGTCGTATCCATCCCTCCCCGCGAAAGAATCGAATCGGCTGAGGATCAGGTATGGCAGGAATTAGAAAAAGAACGTCAAAGGATCGAACAAGAAGTTCAAGAGGAGGTACCCGGTGATCCCTGGCATTCGGATCAAGGAGGAGGATGGCCTTACTACTATTGCTACGAAGGCAACCGCGTAGGGCTTTACCGTTACGTCCTCCGGACGCAGAGAATCCAGCCCCTCATCGTCGATCAGGCAGAAAAGGAGTGGCGGATTTACCAGGGTGAGTATCACGCGCACCTGAATCGACAATTGTCATACCAGACGCTGTTCGATAAACTGTCTCCGGCGGCCATCTACCACCGAATCACGGCTTCGATCGCACAGACCGCCATCCAGGACCATGAAGACTTCATCGACCAGGCACGTCAATATCGCCGGAGCTATCTCTCTTATCTGATGGACGAACGAAAAGTTTTTTCGGAAAATGCGAATCTCTACTTTACGCAGCAAACGATGAAACAGATCCGAAACAGCGATTTCGATGAACGGAGAAGGAAGCAGCGCGAAGGTGTTGAGGGGATCGTTTTTTATAGTCGCGATTATTTCGGTCCCTTAGACCTCACCGGACTGCCCCAATTCCGATTCCAGCCCATGTCCCTCAGCCGGTCTATTCTAAACATCCTGCCCGACGCAGCCATCCTGGTTTGCCTGATGGTCGTCCTTTTTTTCCTCTGTTCTATCGCCTTCAACCGATACGATGTACGTTCCAATTAAAGGAGCCTGCCATGATAAAAACGCTCATCATCAAAGAAATCCAGCAGGGGATCATCAGCCTCCGTTATTTGTTGACGCTCATTCTGACGATGATCGTCTTCATCGCGAGCGCTGTTTTCTTCATCAACAAATACAACGACAGACGATCTGATTATGAAGCCCAGATGATGAAAAACACACAAGGGCTCCAGGAGAGGGCGCAGCATTTGAATCAGTTGTCCGGAAACAATCAGTACCTCATTCGACCGCCGAGACTCGCAGAGCTCTTCGCCGCAGGAGGAGAAAAGCACCTGCCCGACCGGATCGAATTCACGTCATTCCGGTATGCCGGTTATGAAAACATAGACAGACTGAATTATATGCTCAATCCATTTGCCGATATGGACTGGGTCTTCATCATCGGCCTCATCCTGAGTTTCGCATCCCTCGTACTGACCTTCGACCGGATATCAGGAGAAAGAGAAGCCGGCACGCTCAGACTCCAGTGCTCCAACTCCGTATCGCGCCTCAAGATGATCGTGGCAAAGTATCTCGCATCCTTGATGCTCATGGCCTTCGCCCTGGTCATCGGCATCATCGTCAACCTCATTATCGTCAGTATAGGACTGAACACATCCCTCATCTCCCATTATCCTGCTCAGATATTCATCACGCTGATTCTGTTCCTCCTGTATGTTTCCTTGTTTCTTCTCGTAGGTTTGTATATTTCAAGCCAGGTGCGAAAATCGGCCTCCAGTCTGGCGATCTCCCTGCTGATCTGGACAACCATCATCATTTTCATACCGGCCGGAGGATCGATGCTGGGTGAGAAGATTCGTAAAATTCCGTCCAGTTACGAGTATCAGCAGCAATCAGGTGCTGCGTGGAACGAGATATGGATGAGCGCTCCCGTACCCCAGGCTAGAGGCTACTGGAACGGTAGAGATTTTCCATATCTGGCAGACAGAGTCAAACTGGTGAACCGCTTGGACGAGGCCATGGATCGATTCCGCGAAGAACGTTTCCGAGACCTGTTGAGTCAGGTACAGACAGCCCGCAGCCTGACCCTTCTCTCCCCGTACGCAGTCCTGCAATATGCCATGGAATCCATATCGGGAACGGGCGTTAATGCATTCGTGCGTTTTTATGATCAGGGCAAGCTCTACCGTGGACTCTTCCGAGAATTCGTCGTGCAGAAAGATGCCTCCGACCCGGACAGCTACCATCAGATCTGTGCATGGCATCCGGAAGCTTATTCGGACAAGCCCGTCCCCTTTGAGGACATCCCGAAGTTCGAAGAATCCCGCTCATCGGTCGGGGAGACACTCTGGCGTTCGAGAATCAACCTGCTCCTCCTGATGGCCTTCAACCTGTTGGGCGCGATTTTAGCTTTCGGAGCGTTCATGCGATACGACGTGCGATGATAGAAATCTGCTCTTCGTGCCATCGAATTCCTTCGGTTGTAAAACGAAGCCAGACCTGAAAACTTTTCATTCGATGATTCGTATAAGATGCGACCGTGTTCCATTCGCCCCCATCCATTATCGAAAAAGGACGCACATGAAGAAAGAACCTCTCAACTTCACGAGACGCCATCTTTTAAGCACAATACCCTGCCTAATGATCGGTGGATGTATGAAAAACGTCACCCGCTCATCCTCCACTAAAAAGCAACAGACCCAGACCCTGTACGGTGAATTCACACAAGAGGAACAACGAGCCATCCTCGATTCCGTCATGGCCCGCGATATCGAGAATTATGCGGGGAAAGGCTACAGTTGTGCGGAATCCGCTTTAATGGTATCACTCCGGTATCTTGGAAAGCCTGAAGAATGGGTCGATGCAGCGGCCTGTTTCGGAGGAGGTCTGCGCCACAAAGATCTGTGCGGACTGCTCACCGGCGGGATGATGGCTCTGGGTGTCTCGGCGGGAATGCTCCATCAACAGCGAGATGAAATTAAAACATACGCTCAAGAGTTGTCTAATAAATACTGGAACTGGTGGGCATCGCGTGCTCCGCTCCACTGTGCGGAACTCTCGCTTCAGTACAGCGGGCGAGAGGATTTCTTGAGAATGTGTAAGCGGGTATCTGTAAAATTGCAGGAATTATTAGAACCTGCCAGACAATAGATTTTTCTTTGGCTAAGGAGGATCGTAGAATGAAATCATTATGCTTCTTTACGCTGCTTTTCCTAAGCCTTATCATCCTGTCCGGCTGCAACCTCTCCGTCAACAAATCCATAGTTATCGATGACGGCGATAAAGTGCACGGAAGCCGGAATACCGTCAACGGTAATATCTACGTGGGGTCGGATTGCAGAATCGACGGTGACCTGCGTAGTGTGAACGGCGGCATCGAAATTGGGAGCCATTCCAAAGTTCAGGATCTCCAGGCCGTGAACGGACGAATCGAAGTCGGGAGGGAAACAATGGTTCGAGGCTCCATCGAATCCGTCAACGGATCCGTGACGTGCGATCGAGGAGTTGAAATCCAGGGTCGCCTGACGACCGTCAACGGGAACATCGATCTCGAAAACACCATCGTTGAGCACGATATTAAAACCTATAACGGCGATATCACACTCAGCGATGAAAGCATCGTGCGCGGAGATATCATCATCAAAAGGAGCAAAGGCAGCTCAAGACGGCACAGACGATTGGATATTGAGATCGCAAACGGTTCCGTTGTCGAGGGTGACATCATCGTGGAAGACAGACGGCTCGACGTAAAGGTCACCCTCTCCGACGGGGGTAAAGTGCGAGGCAGAGTTCGAGATGCGGAACTAATCGAGAGATAATTCCTGTCGAATGAATGAGGAGTTCGGTATGCAAAAAAACCATAAAATGAGCGTAAGAACCTTCTCGCTCATCTGCTTACTCGTCATCGGAAGCTTCGCCTGTATAAAAAAAGCGGACCAATCCTACATTCCTTTAAAAATCCATACCAATCGGGCGACATTAGCATCCGACCTCGAAAACCTCATTCCAAAATTGATGGACAGCGCTATGGTGCCCGGCCTCTCCATCGCCGTCATCAGAGATGCCGACATCCTCTATCATCGCGGCTTTGGCGTGAAGAATACCGCTACGAACGAGCCCGTCACAGACAGCACGGTCTTCGAAGCCGCATCGCTCAGCAAGCCCGTCTTTGCCTGCGCGGTCATGAAAATGGTCGAAGCGGGACAATTGGATTTGGACACGCCGCTTATTAAATACGCGTCCGAATCCTACATTGAGGAAACGTTCTTGCGGGGAGGGAAAATAGGCGATGAACGCATCCGGCATATCACGCCTCGGATGGTGCTCAGCCACACGCCCGGATTCCCCAACTGGCGGAGTAGGAACACGAGCATACCCATCCAATTTGAGCCGGGTGAGAAATTCAGTTATTCCGGAGAGGGATTCGTCCTCCTGCAGCGGGTCGTAGAGCACATGTCCGGAATGCCTCTCGATGAGTACATGACAAAAAACATCCTTCATCCTCTTGGAATGGAAAACAGTAGCTACGTATGGACGGAAAAGTACGACACGCTGTCCGCAAAACGACACAACTTATTCGGTGAGATGACGGGAAAGTCGAAACCCAGTAGGGCCAACGCTGCTGCCAGCCTGCACACCACTGCCGTCGACTATGCGAAGTTTGTTATCGCAATCATGAATGATACCGGCCTTCTTCCGGAAACGACTCGACAAATACTCAGTCCGCAAACAAAAGTGAATTCCGTAGTGTCAGACAGCGTCTACTGGGGACTCGGCTGGGGCATTGAGCAGACGAACGACGGACCGGCCTTCTGGCACTGGGGCGACAACGGAGATTTCAAGTGCTTCATCGTCGCATTCAAAGAAGCTAAAATCGGCGTTGTTTTCCTCACCAACGGAGCCAACGGGCTGGGTATTGTGGAAGACATCGTGCTCCATGCCGTCGGCGGGAATCATCCTGCTTTTGCATCGCCGCTCCTCTCTGAGTACGAACGTTACGACCCGCCATCCATGCTGTTCGCCCGAACGCTGTGCAAGGAAGGCGTGACGACAGCAATTCAGCGATACCGCTCCATGCAAAAAGACCATGGCGAGAAACCCATCCTCAATGAGAGCTTCGTCAATCAGCTCGGGTACACGTTGCTCAGATCACAAAAAACAGACGATGCCATAGAAATTTTCAAGCTCAACGTCGAACTCTACCCGGAATCGTACAACGTGTACGACAGCTTGGGTGAAGCCTACGCGATGAAAGGGGAGAAAGAGCTCGCTATCGAAAATTATGAGAAATCAATAGAACTCAACCCCGAAAACACGAACGGAATCGATAAGCTGAAGGAGCTTAAAGGCGGGGAGTGAATCGCCTTGTCGGCATGTGAACACGACGGTCCAGAATAATTGTTCTGAGCCATCGTGTTTGATCCACCTACTTACTCTTCTTGCGATTTCTGCCGCTTAACAGACCAATGACCGCCACGAACAACGCCGATCCGATGATCGACCACACAATAGGAATTCTTGCCAAATAGATAAAATCCCGGATGCCCAATTCCCGGCTCAGCCAGGACCCGATGAACGCACCGATCAATCCCAAAGCGATGTTCGTCAAACATCCTCGATAGCTATGCCCAGCGATACTCGCGCCGATGGACCCGCAGACGGCCGCAACCAAAAGCAGTACAAAAAATCCCAACAATGTCATCATACCTCCTTCAAAGTATCCTGGCAGTCCACAATTCTCCTGCCATTGAATAAAAAATAGAAACCCTTTTTAAAAAAGTCAAGAGCGAATTCCACATTTTTTTCACATGATGACCCCCAAATTTTTAGTATCCTGAGGATCAAATTATTTTAAAATATACTCGAGCCAAAGTGATTTTCGGATTTGTTATTAGAAACCTCACCTCAATCCTCTCCTAAAAAAAGGAGAGGACTTAATTGTGAAATCCGAAAACTACTCTGCGTTGAGTATAGAAGATTCAGAGGGTATGATTTTGTGAAAAAGTAATTTTCAAAAGAGGCCTTCATTTTGGGATGGGTATCGCCTTTTTGTCAGCCACGGCTTTTTCAATATCCCAAGTTGAAAAAAAGGGTGGGCATCATCCCGATGCATCGGGATGGCGCAGGGGAAATGGAAAGGAGGAGGTTCAATTGGGTGTTTAGGGGCTCGAATAGTACAATTTAGGGCCTACAAAAAGGCGGATTCTTTGGCTACTTTCTTTAAAGAAAGTAGCATAATTTCTTTAATTTGATTCTCCTTCTTTTATAGAGATAACCCTAAGGATTTGAAAAATGGGGACCATTCAGCACATTTTTTTCGCTCTTGTTTCCGATCTTCAATTTGATTAATTTACCAGCCATGAGTATCTCAACCTACGAAAAAGCCGTCCAATACCTGTTCTCCCGACAGGCCAACGGCATGAAGCTCGGTCTGGAGAACATCCAAGATCTGCTCGATAAGCTCGACCATCCCGAAAGCAGATTCCCTTCCATCCACATCGCGGGGACGAACGGCAAAGGATCGACCGCGGCCATTCTGGAGTCCGTGCTCAGGGAAGCGGATTACAGAACAGGCCTTTACACATCGCCGCATCTCATCGACATGCGGGAGAGAATCCAAATTCGGGGACGATATATCTCAAAGACGACAGTCACCCAATTCATCCATCGTTTCGCCCCTTTGATCGAAGCAGCCGGCGCCTCCTTCTTCGAAATCCTCACCGCCATGGCGTTCCTTCACTTTGCCCAGAAAAACGTAGACATAGCCGTCTTAGAGACGGGTTTGGGCGGCCGCTTGGACGCAACGAATACGGTCGCCCCGCTGCTCAGCCTTATCACTGAAATCGGCTTCGATCATACTCGAATTCTGGGAAAAAGCTTGGAAAAAATCACTCGGGAAAAAACGGGCATCCTCAAACCCGGCATTCCGTGTTTAACCAGCGTGCGAAATCGAAGAGTAAGAGATTCCATCGCTGCATTCGCGAACGCCCGGAATGTGCCCCTCCTCTTTTCACAAGAAAACATCCGCATTTCCAATATCCGATGTACGGATACAGGCAGCCGTTTCGATTGTGTCGCAGAGAACACCCGATACGAAAATCTCCGACTCAGACTTCTCGGAGCACATCAAATCGAAAACTGCGGCCTGGTACTCCTCGCCGTCGAGGAGATGAAAAAACAGGGATGGATCATCCCGGAGACTGCCGTCCGCCGAGGATTGGAACGCGTCGTCTGGCCTGCTCGCCTTCAGCTCATCCGGAAAAAACCGAAACTCCTGCTGGATTCCGCACACAACCCGATGGGAATCCAAGCTCTGGTCCTCGCGCTCGGAACGCTGTTTCAGTACGACCGGCTCATCCTGGTATTCGGCGTCCTGGAGGACAAAGACTATCGAAAAATGCTCGCCAAGATCGCTCCTCTCGCGGACAAAATCATCTTCACAAAACCCCTGAGCGATCGCGCTCTTGAACCCGACCGGTTGGTTCAGCTCGACGTCATGAAAGGAAAGCGAGTCGAAGTTATTCCCGACATCGAAAAAGCCTGGAAAAAAGCGGTAAGCATGGCAGAGGAAGAGGATATGGTCTGCGGGGCGGGCTCGATCTATTTTGTCGGGGAAGTTTTACGCATAATGAATGACAGTCAATGACATTTCAGATTTAAAAATCGCATTTTGGAGAATCGTATGGAAACGTACAATTTGGTCAGCCTTGCGGGCATATGCGTCCTGCTCGGTTTCGCCTGGCTCTGTTCTGCGCATAAAAAACTGCTGAACTGGAGAGTCATCCTCTGGGGCACAGGACTCCAGCTCGTCATCGCCTTCTTCATTTTCATCGTTCCGGTCGGAGCTAAGGTCTTCCTTTTTATCAACGACCTCGTCATCAAAGTGTTGGAGAGCGCCACGGCCGGAAGCCGTTTTCTCTTCGGCCGCCTCGCCATCCTGCCGGGGAGAACGAGCGCAGACGGTGAGACCTCCCTCGGTTTCATTCTTGCGTTCCAGGGACTGGCGACGATTGTCTTCTTCGCCGCACTGATGGGAATTCTCTACTACCTTAAAATCATGCCCCTCTTCATCAGAGGATTCGCTTTCATTTTTTCCAAACTCATGCGCGTCAGCGGTGCTGAATCGCTCTGCGTGTCGTCCAACATCTTCGTGGGTTCGGAATCTGTTCTGACAATCCGTCCACATCTCGACAGAATGACGAAATCCGAGCTGACGACGATCCTTACGGCGGCGATGGCCACAGTGGCTTCCAACGTCATGGCAACGTACGTTTTTATGCTGCAAAATCTGTTTCCAACGATCGCAGGTCATCTCGTATCGGCCTCGATTCTCTCAGCTCCCGCAGCCCTTGTCATGTCTAAAATCCTCATGCCGGAAACCGAAACACCGGAAACCCTGGGCGTGAATGTCAAACCAGAGTATGCGAGAGAGAGCAACATCATCGAAGCCATCATCAACAGCGCCCAAGCTGGAGTGAAGCTCATCGTGGGTATTTGCGCACTGTTGCTCGCCTTCCTCGGATTGGTCGCTCTTTTGGATCTCATCATGGGAGGTGTGGGAGACGCGATAAACAATGTTACGGGTTTGCACATCGAATGGACGCTAAAAAGTCTCTTGGGCTATCTGTTCTATCCTTTCACCCTCATCATCGGTGTGCCCGCGTCCGATGCCGCCCACATTGCCAAGCTAATCGGCGAGCGGTCCGTGGTCACGGAAATCACCGCCTATCAGGATCTGGCCGTCATACTGCAAAAAAACATCCTCCAGCATCCCCGATCCGCCATCATCTGTACGTATGCCCTGTGCGGCTTCGCCCACGTGGCCTCCCTCGCCATATTCATAGGCGGGATCAGTGCACTGGCTCCAAAACGTACAAAAGACCTGTCGATTCTTGGGCCACGCGCCCTACTCGCAGCCACACTGGCCTGTTTAATGACCGCAGCCGTAGCAGGAGCGTTCTTTAACGAGGGGTCGATATTGTTGGGTCGGTAGCATGAATTGGGCTGTCTAACGTTAGTCATGGATGTTCGCTCTCTCATCAAATAAAAAGAGGTCCACAAGGACCTCTCTGCGATCATCCGATCGATACAAGAACACTCGGAATCATAATCCGCTGATTAACCTTTTCATCTTTTCTCTTTATTCCCCTCTTTCACACGTGTGCTGTCCTGCTTCGTACCATTCCTTCTTCCAGAATGATCTCGCGAGGAGGGAGGCCTTCCGCCCAACCAGCTCGCAACCATGTTAAGATAGCGCTCTCTCAACTCAGGCGGTAAAATCTGCTTTTCCTTCAGCATCTGATGCATGATCTCTCTTTCAATATCCAGTTGAAATTTCCCGATGTGGGAAAGCCGGTACTCCACCTGAAGAGAATCGGGAGCATCCTGCAATAACAGACCCACGAGGAGTTGCCTCTCCTGAGTCAAGCTGTTCCGAATCAACCTGATCCGCGGAGAAAATTCCTTTCTGACCTGTCTCAGTAATTCTCTCTGTTCCTCTGTGAGTTTCAACGGTTCCCCGCGGTACTGTCTGTTGGATTGCGATGGTCGCCGTCTTATCGATTCCGCATGCTCCTTTTTCTCCCACAAGCGGTACCCCAATGCAGCCAAAAACGCCACATTAAAGATCAGCGAGAGAATCAGTGCAACGGTTGTCTTCCGGTTCTTCATCATGAGTTATACTCCTCGGTTCATTCCTGAAAAGCAAGGTTGATAAACACTTCTCCCAACGAAGCACTCGGAAAATCATCGAAATGATCTAAATAGAGCGAACTGATCACATTCTCCTCAGCAGGAACTTCCTGCGCCAGCCGTTTTCCGTTTTTACCCACAATACTTCCCATGAATATCCCTAAAGCCACAACCACTACTGCAGATACCGGAATCAGAGCCCGCTCCACCCAACTTTCTCTCTTCTCCTTTGCTGCAGACGACAATCGTGCTTTCAATCGTGTGTAAAAATAGAGCGGCGGCTCAGGCTCGGGCAAGGAATCCAGAAAATGCCAGCTTTGATTCAGGATTGCGAGATCGTGTTGGCATGCCTGGCAATCTCTCAGATGGGATTCAATATTTTCCTTTTTTACAGTATCCAGTTCTCCATCGAGATATGCAGACAATCTCCTTTTGATTTTTGAACAATGCACTGGTTATCACCCCTCCTTGTTCTATAGTATGAAACACATTTCCGACCTAAAACCTTGCGGTTCTCATCGAAATATTGGTTTTAATTTTTTCTTCAGGCTCTGTTTTGCGCGATGAAGGCGAGCCTCGACAGCAGACACAGAGCATTTCATGACCTCAGCGATTTCCTCGTAAGACAGCTCTTCAAAACGTCTTAGAATCACAGCCGTTCTTTGATTCTGCGGCAGAGAATCAATGGCCTGCCGGATCAATCGCTGCCTTTCCTGTTGCTCCGCCAGTATATCCGGATCAAAACCATCGGACGTAATGCGATCTTTTTCTCCACTGTTTTGAAGCTGATCCAACGACAGAAAACGTTTTCGTTTTCTGTCACGAATCTTGTTTAGAGAAAGATTCACAGCAATCCGGTAAAAATACGTCGACAATTTGGCTCTTGGCTCGTAAAGCGGCGCCGTTTTGTACACTTTGATAAACACATCCTGCGCCACCTCTTCGGCATCCTCTTGGCTCTCCACATACCGATAACAAAGGTTAAAAATGGACCGATGGTATCGTTCTACGATAAGCCGGAAGGCTTCTTCATCCCCCCCTTTCACCCTGAGCATCAGCTCAATATCATCCGTTTCCGTCACGCCGTAATCCGTATTCTTTGATTTTGCGATGAGACGTTATACATTCTTTCGCCACTGCATCTTCCAAAATCAACAATTCAGCTCAATCCGTAGTGTCGTTCCCTCACCAGGCTTGGTTTCTTTAATAAAAAGCTTTCCACCATGGTACTCCTCAACGATTCTCCTTGCCAATGTCAGCCCCAATCCCCACCCCCGTTGTTTCGTCGAGTAGCCCGGCTTGAATACCCGTTTCTTGTGAATTTTATCCATCCCCTTCCCGTTATCCTCAATCTCGATGAAAATCCTCCCATCATTCTCCTCAGAACCCAGACGAATTTCGATAATGCCCTCTTCCTTATCCATCGCATCCAGACTGTTTTTCAGCACGTTTTCCACGGCCCACTGAAGCAGTCCTCGATTTATCGCAACAAGAGGAACGTCTCCATACGATTCGGAAATATTGACCAAACGGCCCATCAGCGGAGCTCTTCTCCGAATATATTCCGCCACCCCTCCAAGCACGTCTCGAATATCTATTTTCTTCAAATCCGGCTTGGAGCCGATCTGCGAAAACCGCTCCGTCACTTGACTGAGTCGCCGCAAGTCCTTCTCGATTTCGCTCAGTATCTGATCCTTCTCAGGTCTTTTCTCCGACCGCATGACTTCCAACCAGCCCATCAAGGAAGAAATCGGCGTGCCCAACTGATGGGCCGTCTCCTTCGCCATGCCGACCCATATATGACGCTGCTCGCTCCTCTTGATGTTTGCATACCCAAAAAATCCGACCAAAATGAAAAGGCCGATGATCCCGACTTCCACATAAGGAAGCCATTGCAGTTGCTGGATCAACCGCGAATCCCCGTAATAAAGATACCCCAGCACGATGTTTTCGTAAGAAATGGGAACAGGATCGATTTCCTTGTCCATGCGCTCGACCATGCGTTTTACTCTGCGCAGAGCTTCGTCGGAAAAATCCGTAGAGTCGACATCGATCCCCTTCCAGCCTGTAGGATTCTTATCGGAATCGGTCAAGATAAGCGGAAAATTCGTCTTTAGGATAATCTGTTCAAAAAGAAAATCGAGATTCTCGGTTTCCGTATCAGTCACTCTTGCATACCAACGCGCATAAAATTGAACCAGGGAGCGCGCTTCATCGCGGAGCTGATCCACGATGTGCTGCGTGTAGATGTGAAGCGTGAGCCCGACGCCCACAGCAAACACAAAGAGCAGTCCTTTGATCCCGCCTAAAAAACGAGTGATGAATGAATTCACTGTTTCATTCCTGTATTTGAGATCTCTTTCTCCGCTCGCGCTGCCATCCGACCACCGCGCCCGCCGTCAACAGCAGAAAAGACGACAGGCTGAGCACGAGTCCCGTCTGAAACATTTTCGACTGGAACACGAATTCAACGCGGTGAGTACCCGGCTCCAAAAAGACCGATCGAAGCACATAATCGGTCTTGTAGATTTTTCCCTCCTGACCGTCTACGAAAACTTTCCAGCCTGCCGGATAGTACATCTCGCTCAAAACCATCAGGCCGCGTGTTTTCACCTCCGCTTCGATCACGATGCGTTGAATATCATAATCCACGATCTTGGCATTGTTCTGATCTGAAAATTCGATCTGCACAGGAGGTCTCTCTTCCAGGATGGCCGTGCGAGCAGGATCCCACGACCCGTTCGTCATGTACTGGAGAATCGCTTCACTCCCCTGCACAGGAGTCACTTCCTGCGGAAAGAACACCCTCGGCAAAAAATTTGTAAACTCGAACACGCCCCGATCCCCGGCCCTCTTGGGCATGACGACCGGGACGAAGGTCGAATCCAATCCCGTGAGATTGAAAGCGCTGACTCCATACCGGACATTCATCAATTGAAAGAAGGCTTTTCGCACACTCGGATTCTGAGACGAAAGCAGGAACGGTTCGAAAGCGTTCATCAGCTCCTGGTAGATCCGAAGCTTGGCTCCCTGGTATCCCAGCACGTTCTGAATCTTGTGGTACATGTACCAGTTAGGCCCTCTCTGGTTCGGACTTCTCGGATTTTCCACCGGCCATATCCTGAAGAGTCCCTCCCTCTGTTTCAGAAAGCGTACATCCTCAGTCTCTGTAAAATACGCCTTCTCCTCGGCGGCGGGCCTCGGCTTCACGAACCTTCGATCCACACTCCACAGATCTACCACCAATAGAACCATCAGGACGACCGGAAGCCATCGCACATTCAACTTCTTCCGGATCGCGGCAAGAACAACGGCAGCCGATAAAAACGTCAGCACCAGGGCTTTCGCACCATCACCCACTGCATTATCATACGCTGCGGCCGGTTCCCCTATACGGGAGGCCCAGCCCATGTATGATCCTTTTCCCAAAAGAAGAATCAGAAACAAGACCAGAACCACGCCGCTGAACACGGTCGCATACTTCTTTATTTTCTTCAACAGAATCTGCTTCGGGTCCTCCTTGAATTCCATCACAGCTTGAAGCCCGTACGCAGCCAAGATCACCATTGAAAACTCGAACACAATATGAATCATGTTGGGAGCCCGAAACTTGTTGAATAGAGGAAAAAATTTGAACATCGGTCCGTACAGAACGGGAAAGTGTTTCCCGAAAGAAACGAAAAGGGTGAAGATGGCTAAGATCGCGAAAAACCAGGTCATCCGATTCCGATTCACGAGCAGGGCCAGGCCCGCCAGGAAAAACGTCACAATCCCGAAATACTGAGGGAAATCTGTGAACGGCATCGGCCCCCAGTAGGTTCCACCGCCGAATCCCATGAAAGAAGGGATGAAAAACGTGGTGATCTCCGCGGGAGAAAAAGACCAGTTCGTTGCATACCCGTAATCCAGGCCCCCGGCAACTCCCCCTCCCCGTATCGAATAGTGTGAATACTCCCACACCGATAGGTTGAGAACCGACGAAACAATGACTCCAAAAAGGACTGCACCGACGATGAGCCCCCCGCCCTGAACGATCTTTCCGATTCTCTTATTATCACGAAATTCACCTACACTCCAGGCGATAAAGAAGATCCCTATCATGAGATACGTGTAAAAACAGATTTGAACATGGGCTCTGAGAAGCTGAAGCCCCACAGCCAGACCGAGGAGGCTGAAGTACAGCAGATTCCGCCGTTCCAAAAGTCGATCCACCAACAGAAAGATCAGAGGAATGAATACAGCCGTTCCGAGCTTCGTCGAATGCCCGAAAGCGGAATAAGCGACCACTTGGGGTATGAAAATCATGGCCACACTTGCAAACAGAGCCGCGCCGACAGAGAGTTTCTTCGAACGCAGAAGAAGATAGACCATCCCGCCCAGCAGAAGATAATTCACAAAAAATCGCGTGAAATCCGTCAGAGGAATGACCCTTTGGACGAGCCAGATCGCGCCGGCGATCACGGTCCCCACGATCTCTACATAGGGCGCGCGGGAAAGACTGGCAAACGAAGGCATGCCTCCGAAAATGTAAGGATTCCAGAGAGGGTATACTCCCCGGCTGAGGGCATCCTCCACGAACGGCTCGAAAGATTTGGATGCAATCGTGTCCGGCGGCAGCAGGGTTTTATTCGACAGCATCACCGGACTGAAAAAAATCATCAAGAGCAGGAAAAGGATTCCGAACGCCGTCCAATCGGGATGTTTCTCCAACGCCGCGATCTTCAACGGTTTTGATGCAGGCGTTTGAGTGATTGCCTTCCTTTTTTTCTTCGATTTCTTCCCCATCATACTCTCCTCTACTTTTGAAAAAACGTCGCAAAAAAATCCTTGATGTTGAAAAGTTTTAGGACCCCCAGCATGCGTAGCAAGCCAAAAACAATCAGCAGTTTTAAAACGATTCTGTACGGTAAAGCCATCGGATCGATCCAAAAATAAGAAATTCCAACCGCAGCACAAACGCAGAATATGAATACCCAAATGCGCCAATTGATCAGTCGCACACGGATGTATTTTTTCGTCACCCCTCTTACAAGCACAAGCATCAGGAAAAACGAGACTGCCGTACAGAAAGCTGCGCCAACCATTCCCCAAAGAGGAACGAGGACGGCATTCAGCAGAACACAAACGGCGCCTGATCCCACAGAAATGACGGATAGTATTTTCGTATTTTTATTATACACGATGATAGCCACATAGATAAAATAGATCAGTTGAAAAAAATACGCCAGCATCAGGATCGGAAGTATGCCCTGAGCGGACAGATACGCAGCCTTCTGCATCAGAAGAAGCATTTCCCGCGTGAACAGGATGATACATCCACTCAACAGGACAATAAAAACGACGAGCTTTCTGGAATTGACAGTAAAAAGCTGCATGAAATCGTTCTTCTGAACGTTCGAATAGACGAAAGGAGCCCACGCCTGATTCAAACCGACATTGATGACGCTCAAGATCATCGCGATCTGCGACGCGACCGAAAACGTCGCTAAATCCACGAGTGACATATCTCTCTCGATGAAAATCCGACTGATATACACGACGGCCCACGAAGCAATGGCGTGGACGTACAGGGGATAAACGAACGAGAGACACGGCCGAATCACTTCGGATTGAAAGTGGAAATCAATATCCGAATACATCTTCATCGCATAGACGACCGAGACAAAAATATAACCGACGATCTGTGCCTTGAGAATCCCCAGCAGATCGGTCCGAAGCAAATAAATCGCAACGAGAACGGAAGCAAACTGAGCGAAAAAAAGGACGAATGAAAGCATGACGGATGTGAGAGCCTCCCGCTTCGCGCGGTAGAGGGAAACGACATGGTTGAAGAACAGCCGGAACACGGCAAAAACGACACCGTACTGCAGATACGGCTTGTAGTCGATCTCCTTGAAGATGCGGTCGAACAACCACGGTCCGATGAGGTGGATCCCGAATGCGGTTACGAATCCGAGGGCCATCGAGAATATCAGAATCGTCCCAAAAAATCTTTTCTTATCTGAATAATCGAAATACCCTCTAAAAATATACGCCGAGAATCCCTGCCCGATGACGATGAGCATAACAGGCCAAATCATCGCCACCAAACTGAGAACGGCAAAATCCTCCTCCGATAAATAGACGGCATAAATCGGAAGAAGGATAAAAGTAAGAGACCTGGAAAGAAATTCACCGACCACGTAGATCGACGACTCCTTCGAAAATCGTCTTCCCTCGGTCATGTTCCAAAAATCCGGTATCGATTTCTCACGTAGCGGCTTCCTAAAAAGCTTGTCATCCAATACCCCGCAGTCTTCCAGTTTTTCGCGCTTCTCATTAGATATTTTCGAGCCTTTTTCATCTGGCCCATCTTATAAAAATAACGCGCGTACGTTCCGTTCAGGTTGGCAAGAGCGATGCGTGCCTCTTTGGGGTATCTGTCTTCGTACGCGTCCAAAATCATTGCATTATAATGGTAAACCGTCCGACGGTAATCGGGATCGAGAGAAAGGTTCTGCCCATGCACATACCGTGTGACCAGTGGGAAGCAAATGTGCGCCGTCCTCCGGTTTTCAAACAAACGGAGACCATAGTCAAAGTCGCAAAACCCGAAATGTTCTTCGAATCGAATATGGATCAGGCTTTTATGAATCAACAGCGAAGACATCAGCGGCTGCGGTTTTTTGATATGATGTTTCCATTTGAGCACTCTGAGAAACAAGGCGTTCGTTTCCGAACAAATCACTCGGTTCGACATGTCGCTGTACACGTCAGTTTTCCCTGTCGGTTTATCGACGATTTGAAAATCGCAGAATACGATGGGCGCATGCGGAACCATTTCCAGTTGACGTTTTATTTTGGCTGCGGACCACCCATCATCCTGATCGATGAACGTGACATAGTCGCCCGTCGCGGCCAGCAATCCGATGTTCTTCCCCGCATTCGGTCCCCCGCTGTGCCGCTTCGTCCTGAGAATACGAATGCCCGGAAATTTTTTCATCAGATCAGTCGTGCCGTCCGTGCTGTGATCATCCACTGCGATGATTTCCAAATCGAACGCATCTCCCGCCCCCTCCTGTGCCACCACGGAATTCAGACATTCTTCAACGCAGCCCGATCCGTTGTACGTCGGGATGATGACACTGATTTTCGGCATATTCACGATTCCCGCATGGTTTTAAATCCTCACGATTCGCATCATCGATATCATCGGGTCGTTCCCTAAATCAGCGGCCGGCCATTCCTTCGACTTCATCCAAAACTGAAGCCAGACGTTCGCACGTCCTCCTCCGGTCGTACTCTTGGATTCGATCCCGGCGGATCGGCTCTTTGAGCAGGCTCTCGCCCCGCTTCCAGCGTTCATAACACACCCACACCACTGCCTTGATGCTGTCGATGTCTTTCGCAGGAACGGTAAATCCCGCCCCTGCGTCCTGCACAATGTCCGCCGCCTCTCCGCAATCCGACAGGCAAAGCACCGGCCTTCCCGAGCGCAGGTACTCGAACAATTTTCCCGTGACGATCAACGCGTTGCCGGGCCAATCTGGGATGAGAAGCAGGAGAAGGTCAGCGCCCACAGTCCGCCGAAGGCACGCTTTGTGCGAAAGATGCGGCGTGAGTCTCACCGTCCCTCTGAGACGGCGATCATCGAACAGCACTGCGGCATCGGCGCTCATCCGGCCGATAAAATCGAGCCGAACCCTGTTCATGAAATCAGGACTCTGAGCGGCGAGCTGTGCAACGGCTTCTAAGAAATAGGACGGCTTCATCTTCGTATTCAGTGTCCCCGTATAGGTGATGGAAAAAAAATCGTCCTTCACGGGTTCCAGCCCTTCAAAGTCCTCCGGATCGTACCCGTTGGGAATCACGATCTCTTTCCCATCCAGTCTGGAGCCATATGCATTCCTCAATCCATCCAAAATCCGTCCGTTGATGGAAATCAACCTGTCAGCGCTTTCGAGCAACCTGCGTTCCAAAAATGCTTCGAAGCTCCTCGGAATTCTCGGCCTGGGAAAATAAAAATAGGCTTGCGTCCAGGGATCGCGGTAATCAGAGACCCACGGAAGACGCGTGAACCAACTCAGCAAACCTCCAACCAAAGCCGCTGTAAACGGAGGAGATGTCACAAAGATCACTCCGATCTTCTCGCGTCGAATGATCTGCCTGCCCTTCCACAGGGCGAACGGCAGCCATCCGATTCTTGCGTCCGGAATGAAAAACAGCGATCTCACGATCAGCCCCAGTCGGTTTAAGAGTGAGCCTCTCTGTCCTTCTCCGACCGCGATGGCCGAGAGGTCGGCCGGACCGGCATCCGCATCCTGTCCGCCCCTGCCGTACCATCCATACGGATCAGGAGCCGGGACGCGGTAGACTTTCACGCCCGCCGGAATCTCATCCATGAGGGAATCATCGCGGAGAACGTAGCTCTTCTCTCCAGCGGTCAACACAACGGGCTGCCACCCGAACGAAGGCAGATACTTCACGAACTTGAGCACCCTCTGGACGGCCGATCCGCCCGCAGGCGGAAAATAATACGAAACGATGAGAACCTTCTTCATGGCTGTCATCCGGGCTTCGCAGCAACGACGACCAGACCCGTTCCCCTTCTGTTCGGCCGCCGATAATCCAGAATCATCAAAACCAGCACCGCAGGAAAAACGAACAATAAATAAATAACGGATAAAAATTTCCCTGGCCGGCATTTACCGGCAATGCGCACGGCATTTCGAACGCCCAAGCGCCACGAGAGATCACCCCAGAATCCGTAGCCGTACGTAAGCCGCTTGATCCGAAACCCGGCATTCGCGAATTTCCGACGGATTTCATCCTCTGAATACCCTTCCCGCACGTGCTCCCCCACGAACTCGGCATCGTCCGCGTGCGACCGGTATATCGACGGTGTGGATAGAATCACGCGCCCTTCCGGCTTCAGAGCTGTAAAAAATCGGAGGAGCAGATCTTCGTCGTCTTCGACGTGTTCTAAAACATCCACTGCCAAAACAACGTCGAACCGATCCCGGCAGGTGATCTTTGTGATGTCTGCCACTTCAAACCGAAGATGATCCATCCTCATTTTTGTGCTGAATCCGTTGCCGTCCGACACATGATCCGGATTGATCTCCAATCCCAAAATACGTGCTGTGGGAAACCGCCGAGCACAATAATAGGCATACTGGCCGAATCCCGCGCCTGCATCCAGGATCTCCACGTTGTCCATTTTGCTTATGTTGAGATCCCGGATGGCACGTTTTACATACCATTCCCTCAAGAAAAGAACGCCCAGCGCCTTGTAAAACATCCGCCTGGGCAGCGCGTTCTTCCGTATGAGCCGCCCGACCTGTCTCTTAACGGGTTCGTATTCCAACGGCGGCCTATCGTGATGCTCGTGAATGCAAATAATTAGTACCGTCCGAAAAGCATATCGAACGGATCGGACGGACGTGGTAGCGAACGCGCTGTATAATAGTTAATGAAAGCTGTTTTCGTCCGAAGCATAAACGATCAAAATAGTAAGAACATATCGTTTGCATCCCGTGCAGCATTGTGTTAGCTGGATTTTTATTCATTAATTTATTCCATTTTTATATATCTATTTTCAATATAAGTTATCCAGTTGTTCCATTTACCATTTGAATTATTCGTTTTCACAAATTCGAACCAATGATTATGAGTCAACCAGTAAAATGGTAAATTTGGAAAAAGTTCTTGCCAGCCATTAGGCAGAGAGTTTAGACCAGTAGAGCAAACTGAATTAATCAATTTTTCATTTCTCATATCAATAAATACACAAGATATTGATATTTTATATTTTTTCTCATAACCCTTTGATAAGGCCTGTTGACGAAAAAGTTGATAACACGAACTGGACATCGGACATTTTTTTAATTTCTGATATAATTTTGTATTTAATTCCTCTTTTAAAATATCCCAATATTTTCTGTTCCAAGCAAGTAGATGACAATTCTTAAAATCTGATTCAAGAATGCCCTTTGTATCAAGACACCTTTTTCTATCAAAATTTACTGGTTTGCCCGGTTTTATTTTAGAATACCCAGAACACTGATAAAAACTGTGTTCAGTAAATTTAGATTCAATAAGTAAAATACCTCTCTTAGCAGCAGAAGTAATAAATTTTATTGCTAAATCAGGGGACGTTTGCCCACTACCTCGAACACCATCATCTTCCCCCAATAATTCGGAAGGACTTAAACTATGTTGATTGTCTAAATATTCAAGATCAATAGAAACTATTTTTTCTATGTTTAGTGAAAGAAAATGATTTAAATATTGAGCTAGTAATTTATACCCATCTTCATTTTTAAATGGCCAATAAAAATTTGAACAAACAACCCAAGAGCTTAATAAGTTATGAATTCCCGTGTGAGGTTGTATTTTTTCCTCTTTTATATATTCAAACAAATCCTCTTGAATTTCAGGATAAAAATTTTGAATCTTATATTTCTGCGGTAATATATGCTCATATGATTTACCGTTTTGCCATCCTTTACCATATATATTTGGTAAATATTTCTTTCTCCATTTAATCTGGTGATTACGCATTCTTTCTTTAAAATCTTTCATATCACTTCCTTTCTACTTTTCTATTTTTTAAACAGCATGCCCTTCCCTCATGAACGATTCGACAGCCTCGGCCATCCGGTCCCAGGAATACTTGTGCTTCTCACGGCGGACGTTCTGAACAAATTGCGCTTCCCTATGTTCACGATAAAACTTCAGGACGGCATTCGCCAAAGCTTCCGGATTCCGAGGAGGAACCACGTATCCGGTTCTCCCGTCCAAGACCACCTCCGGAAGACCGCCCACATCTGTGACGACCGCAGGTTTGTCATAGTGATACGCGATTTGGACGATGCCGCTCTGCGTAGCACTCGCATAGGGTAAAACGACTATATCGGATGCACAGAAATAGACTCCGACTTCTTCATTGGGAATGAATCGGTCCACCATGCGAATCCTCCGATCCGCGTCAAGCCGGTCGATCAAACCCATGAGCTCTTCCCTGCCTTCATACACTTCACCGCAAATCAACAGGCAGACCGGCAGCGCATCCCATACACGCGGCATGGCCTCGACCAGATACCTCAAACCCTTGTACGCGCGGATGTATCCGAAGTAAAGGATCACCCGCTCGGCATCGATTCCCAATTTTTTTCTCGCTTCCTCCTTAGGAATGGATGAAGGGAATATCTCATAGACGGGATGGGGAACCTTATTATACACCGCCATCGGCCTGATGCGCAGAAGATCGCGGAGCACGGAATCGGATTGGGCCACGAAAAAATTCACGAAGCGCAGGCCGATCTTCGTCAAAATCCCGTCCCCGAATTTTTTTTCATGGGGAACGATGTTGTCCAGAATATACAGCACGTGGATGCCCAGAAATATTTTTGACGATAAGGCGACCGCGGCATAGCAGGGAGCGAAAAACGGCATCCAGTATTTGAAGATGAGCAGATCCGGCCGCATCTTTTTCAGCCAGAAAAACGCTTTTATCCAGCTGAGAGGATGGATGGGATCTAAAATCGGAACAGAATCGACTGCGATGAGTTCCTCTCCCTCGTCCATTTGTGTCTTTCCAGGAAAAAAAAGAGAAGGGTATTGTCTCTTGAATGAGAGGACATGAACGTCATGCCCACGTCCTTTGAGTGCTCTGTAGAGAAGTGCGATGTAATGGGCGATCCCCCCGCGTAGCGGATACGCAGCACCGACGAGGACGATTCGCACCCTACACCCCCAGTGTACGACGAATCGAATGACTCTGATGCGAAGCGTTCGACCGCGCGATCATCTCCCCCAGAAGACCGATGGAGATAAATTGAATGCCCAGAATGAGGAGCAGTACACCGATAAACAGAAGAGGACGGTTGCTCAGGTAAGAGGCTTTCGTCACCCTGAGGACGATGAGATAGAGTGTAATGACGCTGCCCCCCAAAAATGACAGCACGCCGATGAGCCCAAACACGTGGAGAGGCCGTGTCGTATACTTGCTGAGAAAGACGATCGTGATGAAGTCGAGGAATCCTTTCACGAAACGGGAAGACCCGTATTTGCTCTTGCCGTACTTCCTCGGCCTGTGATTCACGGGAATTTCCCCCACGCGGAACCCTTCCCAATGCGCTATCGCAGGAATGTATCGATGAAGCTCACCGTATACTTCCATCGAATCCACGACTTCCCGCCTGTAAATCTTCAGCCCGCAGTTCAAATCGTGAATCCTCACGCCCGTCAGCTTCGAAATGACAAAATTCCACAGCCGGGACGGAATCCTTTTTGACAGAGGATCCTTCCTCTTCCGCTTCCATCCCGAGACGAGGTCGTATCCTTCCTCCAACTTGGCCAACAAGTGGGGAATTTCTGCCGGATCGTCCTGAAGATCGGCGTCCATCGTGACGACCGTCTCTCCGCTGGCCGCAGAGAAGCCCGCGGAGAGCGCCTCGGACTTGCCCAAATTCCTCCGGAACTGGATCACCTTGGCGCGCGGGTCTTTCTCGTGAATTTCCGTCAGCACGCCGAAAGAACCATCCTTCGAGCAGTCATCCACATAGACAATCTCAAAAAAAACGCCCGCGCCCTCGCAAGCGCTGCAGATTTGAGCGTGCAGCTCGGAAAGCGACTCTTCCTCGTTATAAACCGGAACCACGACCGAAAGGGCAACCCGTCTCTTTCGAAGAGATTTTATTTCAGAACTCAAACTTTTCCACTCCCTCCGGAATGCGCATCGCATACCAGTCTTTCTTCAACGGACGATTCGTCTTGACCGACTCGAAAAACAGCGTCACTTGCTGCTTGGGCTCATAACTCGTCATCCAAATCTTCTTCGGGAAGCGAATCCCGCCATGCTTCCGGAAATCCTCGCCTTCCCAAACCCAGAGCGTCACGCCGTCCTCGTCCTTCTTTTCCCACCGCGTCACCACAGGGCCTTTCGGCTCCACCCAGACATCTTCTCCATTCTCAAAAGAAAGCGTGTATTTCTTATCGTTGGATGAAAAATCGAGCAAAGAATCCAATCCGGCGCCGTCCGGGACGAGAAGACCCACAACGCCCATCACCACATTCCTGAAATCCATGTAGAGGGGCAAGAGACCGTTTTCCTGCATCGCCCGCACCGACCCTTCATAGAGGATATTCTCGCGTGGGTAATAGAGAGAAACCCATCCGGCAGCAAACCACCCCTTCATCACGTCCATCCCTAAAGGACCCTCCACGTGGATGAACAGCGAATCGGGCATCTTCACGAAAACCCGCATCGATCCCCTGAACCCGCCTTCGGAGGAAACCGTCAGCAAAATGCCTCTGCCGATGAAAGTCTGAAGCTGCGATGCATGATCGCGAATCTTTCGAACCAAGTCCTCGGGTTTGGTGGCGGTTAGAGGTGCGTTCGAGTGAAACAACCCCGCGCACCCGAACAGAAAGCATGAAACTGACACCAGCACAGAAAATCTCAGCCCCCTCATTCCTGACCCCATGCCCTCACTCCTCGATCACGCGGCCCAGTTTTTTACGAATTTCAGTCTTGTTTCCGTCCAGATCTAAAGCCTTTCTCCAGGCTTCAAGAGCTTTTTCCGTCATTCCCAATTTCTCGTACACGTCCCCTAAGTGTTCCACCACATCCGGGCTTTCACTCCGCACGGAAAATGCTCTCTCTATATACTCCAGCGCTTTCTCGTAATCTCCCAGTTTAAAATAAATCCACCCTACCGTATCTAAGTAAGACCCGTTCTCCGGCTCCTGTTGCAGCGCACGCCGCGCCATCTTCATCGCATCGTCCAGACGGATGCCCCTCACCGATAGGCTGTATCCGTAATTATTCAGCACGATTGGGTTCTCAGGATCCAGTTGCAGCGCACGCTGAAAAAGACTGTCGGCAAGCGTATATTCTTCCAATGCATCATAAACTCCGGCCAACACGTCCATGATGGGGGTATCCTCCGGACGGATATTGAGAGCTTTCTCCAGATAAGCAACCGCTTCTTTCGGACGGTTCAGTTGAGAAAGTATCGACCCCAAATAATAGTTTCCCGAATATTCTTCGGGTGCGCGCGTGACCGCATTCTGCAGGTAAGGCACGGCTGCCTCAAGACTGTCCAAACGGATGAGGGACAACCCGATAAAGAGCCAGCCCCAAAAAGTCTCGGGGGCCATCTCGACGACTCTCTTAAACTCCTGGCAGGCTTCCTGAAACTTCTCCTGATCGAAAAAAAGACGCCCCGCATCAAGATGGGCCCGCCAATCCGTCGGGAAAAGACGCTTGATCCGATCCAGGGTTTCCAAAGCCGCAGTCGTATCCTCTTTCTGTCGGTAAATTTCGCTCATTTCCAGCCAGCTTGTGATATCCGTTGAATCTCGCTCGGTCGCGCGTGAATAAATCCTCAAAGCCTTGTCCCATTCCTGTCGCGCGGAATAGATACGGCTCAATCGTGTCCCCGCTTGGATCAAACCCGGCGTCAGCTGAAGTGCTCTGATATAATGCTGCACAGCCCCAATCGTGTCGCCGAGCGCCTCTCGGGTCATGCCCACACCGTAGTATCCGAATCCTGCCCCCGGGTCGACTTCGATCAGACGGCTGTATATTTCCGCGGCGTCTTCAAAACGATTCATACCGAGGTAAAAATCTCCCAACCTCAAAAGAATCTGTGGGTCGGGCACTTCCTGGAGTGACACCATCCGATCATACATCTCCGCGGCCTTTGCCACATCGTTCCTCTGCAGGTAGATTTGCGCCAAATTGAAATAAGGCTCCACACGCGAGCTGTCCATGGACAACACATCCGTGTACACCTTTTCGGCCAAGTCGAACTTTTTCTGGCTCAGATAAATCTTCGCCAAAAGCTCATGTCCCTCGAATTCCGACGGATCGATATCCAAACACCGTCTCAATGAGATGATGGCGCTTTCTTCTCTGCCCAGCAGGATATAATCTTTGCCCATCGCCAAATAAATGGCAGCCGAAGTCGAATCGTAGAGCAGGGCTTCCTGGTACGAGAGGAGGGCTGCTGCAAAATTCTGATCCAGATCAAAGAGGACTCCGTCCACAAAGCGGTCCACAGCGCGTGGGTTCGGTTCTCGGACAATCTTCTTCTGGGATGAAACAAATGCGCGTTGTCCGGCACATCCGATGAGAATAACCGTTGCAAAAACAGCGAAACCTTGTTGAAATATCCTTCTCAGCAAAACAGACTCCGATGGAAAGTTTAAGAAAAATCAGACATAATGCGATCCGATACTCGCATGTTTCAGTGATAATGTATTATAAAATACAATGTTTTCCAAATAAAAAATGGCAAAGAAAAGACTGCCCGTTCGTCCTTTACTCCATGCTACGAACGGTCGGAATCACGAAATATCTTCGACGAGCTTCCGATCTGACGGAAAGAAAAACCCTCCATAAAAAAATACAACAAACCAATTGCTGTAATGGGAACGAATTGACTCGCATGGAACAGTATTGAAAAACTCAACGCCTGGCTTTTTTCGATACCGAACAAGGCCAGACCGGCAACACAGAGAAACTGTATCGTCCCCACATATCCCGGAGCGGAGGGTATCATCACGCCCAGGCAGACAATCGAGAGCATGAAAAACGAAACGTATACGGGCAGAACAATACCGAAGGACTTGAGTAAAAGATAGATGATAAAACCAAAGGGTATCCAGACCATAAAGGACAAAAACCCAGCGACAACAATATTTTTTCCATGCTGAAGGATCTGTAATCCTTGTACGAAGGATTGAAGTACGCGCAGCAGTGCATCCCCGATCTTCTTGGGGAACGGCCTCGTGATGACATGAGCAAGATGAAAAGCCTTTTCTCCTCTGACTTTTAAAAATATTAAAAAGAGAAGCGACAACACGAACAGACCACTCGCAAAATAAGCGATGCGTCTGACCCAATCCGGAAAGGAGAACGGGTACAACAACGAAATGATGAACAAAAACGACAGAATCGTAAATCCGTCGAAGAGT
This sequence comes from bacterium, assembly GCA_043824415.1. Taxonomy (GTDB): domain Bacteria; phylum Zhuqueibacterota; class QNDG01; order QNDG01; family DSAB01; genus JBDRSZ01. Next base: position 29,462 of record JBDRSZ010000029.1, read on the forward strand.
CGCTCCACCACGATCGTGGCGAACGAGGCGCTTTTCCCGATGCCCTCCTTCCTCGCGATAGCATAAGCCCTCACAAACTCACCCAGTCGGGCCGGAAACAGGTTGTTGGCCATGAGACCGATCACCGTCGCTGAAAAAAGACTGTGAAACCGTATCCTTTGAACCGGTTCCAGCAAATACCGCCATCGCAGCGCCCTGAATCCGATACTCAGCATTCCCAACAGCACGGCAGGGACGAGGTAGAGATACTCTGCGCTCTTCATCGCAGCTCCTATTTCATCCGCATCCACCTTCCGGACGGCCAAGAAAAGAAACAGAGTACTCATCCCTGCGCCCAACCAAAGTTTCCAGTTCAACGTTCACTCCCCTCCGCTAAACGATCAAAATCACTGTCGAATATCAATTCATTATGTTCCGATGCGCTTCAGTTTCACTGTGAGTACATCGAAGTGGTGTCGGTTGCAAGCGTGTGTCAGTCTCCATTGGCTATTGCCAGCTTACTGGCAACGCGCGGGAGTTGCGTCCATCGGAACGACATGAATACCCAAGGTCTCATGCGACCGATTCGACAGACTTGATCCCAGGAACATCTTTTTTCAGCATTTGTTCGATGCCGTTCTTCAGCGTCATCTGCGACATCGGACACCCGCAGCATGATCCCTGCAGACGGACTTTGACGACTCCATCTACAAAATCGACAAATTCCACATC
>JBDRSZ010000030.1:0-7252 GCA_043824415.1 bacterium
AGCCACTTTTACAATGGGTGATTTCGAACTGGTCGGTTTCCTTTTAAATGGAATAGAAACACGGATAGGAATTCGCTTAGGTAATACAGATGGAAAAGAAGATAATCCGATGTTAGGTTTGGTTGGCTCTGCAAAATTTAGATTAGGTTGGTTTGGTAAAATAGTCAAACGCTAGTGGGTAAGGATGGTTTTTCAATAAGTGTTCCGGATGGTATATATCTGTACACGATTAGAGCTGGGGATTTTGAGGAATCTAGAAAAATGATTGTAATAAAATAGTATCATTTTTTTAATAAACCGTTTTATAGTAACGATTACTCAACCAATCAACCAACTGAAAGGATAAAACCATGGGAAGGAGAGGAAGCATATCCTTCCAAATTCATTCAAATTTTATGAATAAGGAGAAAAGATGAAAAGTAAGGTAATAATCTTCTCGCTCATCGCAATCTTCCTGCCACTATTTTTTTATAGTTGTAGTTCAGAAGCGATGGATGGCTTGGAGCGTCAACCACTATATCATTTCGGTATTTGGTCCTTTGGAGGAGGAGACGTAAATGCCAGTCGCGAGTGGTTGAAATCCAAGAATCACCCTCTGTACCATTTTGGTATTTGGTGTCTTGGGGGTGGAGATATGAATGCCAGTCGCGAGTGGCTTAAACGATGAATAAATTGTGTAGATGCCACGTACTTTGAAAGTGCATGGCATTTTTATATACCAATTTGTAGACCAACGTCAATTCTTTTTCAATATTTTTCCAGTTTTTCTTCAACCCAACGATGGATGAGGCGGTCTACGCTTAAGTGAACTGGTGTGTAATTTTCTCGCGCGTCCGGTTGAGCGGCTTGTCAAACGCTGCGTGGAGCGTGTCAGTTCTAATAAGGATCTCAAGGCCTCATTCACCGATGCGGAATCATGAAAAACTTCGGCAATGTCCGGATCGAGTATGGCTACATTCGATCCTTCTTCAAGCAATTGTTTGTAATATTTTCCGCTAACGGCTTTCGAATAGTCAAAATCGTACTCTGGACGTAACTCATCGGTGTCCTGTGTTCTCCTTTTATCCTTCATGTTTTTTCCTCTCATGTGCAGTTGCATATCTGGCGCTAATGATGCGTATATTTCCTCTCCTCTCGGTATGTGCAATGACAAGCAGCCGTCCTTGAGAGGAGAAGCCTATAGTTATATAACGTTGTTCGTTCTCTGAATGATCGGGATCATCAAAGGTAGCAGATAGGGGATCATAAAATGCCGTCACCGCTTCATTAAAAGAAACCCCGTGCTTTGTTAGATTCTCTTTGGCTTTTTTCAAGTCCCATTCGAACTGCATTTTCTACTCGGTATTTCGGGCGATTCGCTGTTTAAATCGCATTCCTCATCATCAATGGGATTATTCCAGAAATCAAGATTGAATGTAGCAGCGTTTAGTAAATCTGAGAAATTATCCTCATTCTGTTCGATCAAAATCACATCAAGGTGGGTTCCCTTTTTAAAAGGTAAGCGGGATAATTTTAACTTGCCGTCGTCTTTGATTTCAACATCGCATCTATAAGCAAGTTTTTGTTGCATTGTAGTTTGCTCCTACTTTAAACATATAATAGTCCTTAATCAGATGTTTTAATATAGCAACAATGATCTTCAAAGGCAATTATATCTTTTTATGAACTGAACTTTGGCAAAATCGAGAATGTTAATGAATCGATCCCTCAAATGGATCAAGCGGGAACTCGATTTTCAGATGGCTTAAATATGAAATTTATCAAAGTTCAGTTAACAAATCAAATATAATACGGGTCGTCTAATTTTACAAGATTAAAATGCTTATTTTCTTTAAATGCCACTCTATAAGTGCCACGTACTTCCAAAGTGCGTGCCACTTTACTCACTAACGCCACTCGATTTTTTCCAACGTTTCCCCGTCCGATCTGAAAATGACGGCTCCCTGAAGATCAGTCCGATAGATTGTCGCTCCCGATGATAGGAATCGTTCGATGACGGCATCCGACGGATGGCGGAAACGATTATTTTGTCCGACAGAGATGACGGCATTTTGTGGATGGGCCTGTATGATGAATGGAAGCGTGCTCGACGTGTTGCTTCCGTGATGGGCGACTTTGAGTGTGTTGCAGGAGATGGGTCTTTTCGCATTTAGGATATCGACTTCAGCCTCTCTTTCTGCGTCTCCGGCGAAGAGGAGTTTCGTCTTCCCGAAGAGGATTCGGACGACCAAGGATTGGTTGTTCGCGTCGTGCGCAGGATCGTTCTGCTTCCGTTTTTCCGTAGGAGAGAGGAAGAGCATTTTTATCCCCGGAAATTGCATAATACTGTCGGGGGCCGTGATTGTCCTGACGGGGATGTTCTTCTTCCGGATTGTATCCAGAAATTCCCGGTAGAGCTTCGAATCGAACGGCGACGCCGCAGTGACGACTTCACTTACGTTAAAGTGATTCAGGATGTAGACGAGCCCTCCGATGTGGTCGTTGTGCGGATGGGAGAGGACGATCGCGTCGAGCTGACGGATGCCTTTTTTCCGAAGATACGGAGCGATGACCCGTTCCCCGTTGTCGAAGTTAGGTGTTCTGTCTCCCCCGTCGATGAGGAGTGTTTTGCCGCGAGGCATGCAGAGCAGCGCAGCGTCCCCCTGACCGACGTCGAATTGGATCCAGGTGAGTTTCGTAGTGTCGTTCCAGAGTGCTTCTTTCCAGATGATGAGGTTCAGGACAAAGAGGAACAGGAATGCGAATTTTTTTCTTATGTCTCGGTGCTGCAGATTCAGCAGAAAAAATACAAATAAAAAGTAGCCAAGAATGGTGAAAATATTTGGAGACGGCACGGATACATGCGAGAAGGGAAGATTCCCAATCCAAGAGACGATTTTAATGAGAATAGATAGGAGCTCCTGGTTGAGCGCTCCGTAGACGGAGGCGATCCAGGGATGGATGATGCCGAGAATGATGGAGGTGAATCCGAGAGCGACGATAATACCGACGAGGGGAATGGCTGCGACGTTGACGAAGAGTGCGAGGAGAGGAATCCGGTTGAAATACACGGCAGTGAGGGGCAGGGTGCCCAACTGTGCGGAAAGGGAAACGAGCAGGATGGCGAGTAAATACTTGGCCGCACTGTGATGATCTGTTGATTGTTGAAGCTTCATGATGAAAGGAAGAGAGTTCAATTTTCGGTAGAAATAGATGATGGAGAGGACAGCAGTGAATGAGAGCTGAAATCCGACGTCGAAGAAGTCCTGAGGCTTGATGAGCAGGAGGATGAGGGCAGAGACGCCCACGACGTTGAACGGGTTCGTCCGCCTCTCGATGAGGGTGCCGACGAGGTAGACGGCTGCCATGATGGACGCGCGGACGACGGGGGCTTTGGCTTCGGTCAAGAGCGCGTAGAACAGGAGCCCGAGAAGGATCAGATACACGCGGCCCGTGTACGGGATTCGGAGCAGGCCGAGCAGCGTGGCGAGGATGAGTAGAACGAAGCCGACGTGGAGCCCGCTGACGGCAAGGACGTGTATGATGCCCGCTTTGGCGAATTCATCGCGCAGCTCCGGGTCGATGGCTCCCCGTTCTCCGACGAGGAGCGTTTTGAGGATAGATCGACTCTGACCCGTCGTCGTCCGGTCAATGACGCGGAGGGCGTATCGACGCGCCGGGTAAACGATCCTGCGGAACAAGACATTTCCTTTGGATTCTCCGGACAGTCGAATAGATGTATGATCTTTGATCCCGATAATGGCGTAGATGTCTTTTCGCGTGAGGTATGCTCTGTAATCGAAACCTCCCGGGTTTCGCAACCCAGCCGGCTGCCGGAGTTCGCCCCTTAGGGTTATTTCATCCCCGTAGCGGAGATGGATGGGGATGTCGTCGCTAATCCGGACGAGAATTTTTCCGCAGACGGAGAATGTCGAATCACCGAGTGTGAGGGTTTTCGTTTCGAGGGTCCATTCTTTCCGTCCAGACCTGTCCGTTGGGTCCTTTGTCAGAAATCCTTTTACTGTGATGGGCTCGGATCGTCCGATGAAGCGCAGAATGTGATCGGGGGGGAACAGTCGGGCAGACTGCTGGTATCTGAGAATGCCGACAGACATGAGGGAGAGGAAGAGCATGAATTGGGCGAGGACGTTCAATTTTCTCAGGAACAGCGTGAGCGTGAGCAGGATCAGTACGACTGTGGCAAAGAATGCGATGGAAAACGAATTATGGATCAATCGTCCTGCGAAGATACCCGCGGCGAGGATGAGGGCTGCTTTGAATGCGGGTTGATTTTTCATCGGGTAGTGTTTTTGTTGTCTGATTTCTGTATGGTGATCCCCGTGTACCCGTAAAAGATGGAGATGAGAGGTGTTATCAAGCTCAGGAATGTGTAGGGCAGATAGAGAAGCGGGGCGACGCCGAGCGTGGCGTGCATGAAGGCAGCGCAGCTGTTCCACGGGATGATGGGAGAGGTGAGCGTGCCCGCATCCTCCAAGCAGCGGGACAGGTTTTTGGGATGGAGTTTATGTTTTTGGAATGCATTTCTATACATCCTGCCTGGGATGACGATGGACATGTACTGCGTGGGCGCGACGGCATTCATGGCGATGGAGCTGAAGATCGTTGTGGCGATGAGAGATCCGTCACTGCGCACTCTTTTGAGGAGGGATTCAGCGAATGTCTGAAGCATGCCTGTTCTCTCCATGATGCCTCCGAAGGCCAGTGCGCAGAAGATGAGGGCGACGGTTTCCATCATGCTCATCAAGCCTCCCCGGGAGAGGAGGCCATCCACCATCGCCTCGCCTGTCTGAGAGACGTATCCCGAAAAAGCCGCTCGGATGACATCGGACAGCGAGGACGACTGGCAGATGACGGCGAAGAGGCCGCCAAAGAGCGTTCCGAAGAATAGTGCAGGCAAGGGGGAAATCCTTTTGATGACCATGGCGATGACGAGACAGGGAGGAAGCAGGAGGACAGGATGAATGAAGAAGGTTGATTTCATCGTCGAGAGAAAGGTCTCGATCTGCTCCGTGTTCATCGTGTCGCCGGCGAATTTCGTTCCAATGATGGCGTAGAGGACGATGGAAATGAGGTAGGCCGGCGCCGTTGTGTAGACCATGTGTCTGATGTGGGAGAACAAGTCAGTCCCTGCGACGGCTGGAGCGAGGTTCGTCGTATCCGAAAGAGGAGACATTTTGTCTCCGAAGTAAGCCCCGGAAATGATGGCTCCGGCCACCATGGGGACGGGTATGCCCAATCCTCTTCCCATCCCGATGAGGGCGACGCCAACGGTTCCGGCTGTGGACCAGGAGGAACCCGTGCCGAGTGAGACGATTGAGCAGATGAGGAGGGCTGCTACGAGGAAAATGGAGGGAGATAAGATCTTCAAGCCGTAAAAAATCATGGAAGGGACGATGCCGCCGAGAATCCAGATGCCGATCATCATGCCGACGATGAAGAGGATGAGTATCGATCCAAGAGCGATGGTGATTCCGTGCACCATTCCTTCCTGTATTTTGCTCCATGGATATTTAAAAATGCGCGCGATGGAAGCTGCGACGGCTGAGGCACCTATAAGCGCGATGTGTGGGGATTGTTTGAAGACGATGAGGATGACGGACAGCGAGGCGATGAGAAAAACAATCGGAATGAGGGCCGCGGCCAGGGGGATTTGTTTTTTCTTCGCCATCATTGGTTTTTGGTTTTATTTGTTTCTTCTTCGTCGACTTTCTCCATTGTAATCCCGGTGTATCCGTAGAATATGGACACCAGCGGATTCGTCAGGTTGAGGAAGGCGTACGGTAGGTAGAGGAGCGGGTTCACACCGAGCGTGGCGTGCATGAACGCTCCGCACGTGTTCCAGGGGATAAGGGGAGACGTAAGTGTTCCCGAATCTTCCAAGATGCGGGAGAGGTTTTTGGGATGGAGCTTCCGAGCTTCGAAGGCTTTCCTGTACATCCGGCCGGGGATGACGATGGCCATGTACTGATCGGAGGCGATGGCGTTCATTCCGATGCAGCTCAGAATTGTGGTCGTGACGAGGGATCCTGTCCGTTTTACGCGCTTGAGCAGCGCTCCTGCGATAACTTCGAGCATGCCTGTTTTTTCCATGATGCCGCCGAAGGAAAGCGCGCACATGATGAGGGCGACGGTTTCCATCATACTCATCAGTCCGCCGCGCGTGAGGAGTTCGTCGACGAATGCGATTCCCGTTTGAGAAGTGTATCCGGAAAAAGCGGCCAGCGTGACGTCTGCGAGAGAATTCGACTGGAAGAGGACGGCGAACGATCCGCCGATGGCGGTCCCGCCCAGTAGGGCGGGCAGAGGCGGTATTTTTTTTACGACCATGACGATGACCAAGCAGGGGGGAAGGAGGAGGATGGGGTGGATGAAAAAATTGGATTTCATGGTGGAAAGCATGAGGTCGATGTTCTGCGAGTCGAGGGTTCCAGACGCAAATTTCAAGCCGAGGATGGCATACAGAATGACGGAGATGACGTATCCCGGAGCTGTCGTGTAGATCATGTGCCGGACATGGGAGAATACGTCCGTTCCTGCGACTGCCGGGGCCAAATTGGTCGTATCCGAAAGGGGCGACATTTTGTCGCCGAAGTAGGCTCCGGAAATGATGGCTCCGGCGACCATAGGGACGGGTATCCCCAGACCCCGGCCTACTCCGATGAGGGCAACGCCCACAGTCCCGGCCGTCGACCATGAGGAGCCCGTCCCCAGGGAGACGATGGAACAGATGAAGAGCGTGGCGACGAGAAAGATGCCCGGGGAGAGAATTTTCAGGCCGTAGTAAATCATGGACGGAACGATCCCGCCCAAAATCCACGTACCGATCATCGTTCCGATGGTCATCAGAATTAAAATGGCTCCCATAGCAAGGGTGATGCCGTGGACCATCCCGTCCTGGACGTCTTTCCATGGATGTTTATGGAATATAGCGACAGCCGCAGCGACAGCCGCCGCACAGATGAGGGCGATGTGGGGCGTCTGTTTGAATACGATGATGGAGAATGACAGTGCGACGATCAAGAAGAGGATGGGTATGAGAGCGATTCCCAAGCGGATTTTCTTATGGTTTTGAGGCATCGGACGTGTTCTCCGTTTTTGATTTGACTAATTTATGAACCACAGATGAACACAGAATAAAACACGGAAATTTAAAAACATAGTTAAATTGGTCTATAATTCTGTTTCAGATAATTTTTTGTTAATCCTCTTCATTTTTTTAATCTAATGTTTTTTTTATCTGTGCTGTTCTGTG
>JBDRSZ010000031.1:0-15037 GCA_043824415.1 bacterium
CGGAGAGGGAAGCGAATTCTCCGTAGACATCAGGGAGGGGAACACTGAAAAACTCGTCGAGGCCGGATCCAAGGGCCTCTCCCTCAAAATCATCCTTGACAAGAAAGTGGCCACTACCTCCTCTTCCGATCTGTCGGAAGAAACCCTGCACCACCTCGTGGACAACGCTATTGAACGGGCCAAGATCTCCAACCCGGACCCGTTCGCCGGACTGCCGGTGAAGGAAGAAATCATTACTGACGTGAAGAAGCTCCAAATCTTCGACCCCAAAATCATCGAGCTTCCTCCGGAGAAGAAGATCGCTGCTGCCAAAGAAACCGAAGCCATCTGCTTGTCCGATAAGCGTATTCAAAAATCTTACGGTGCAAATTTTGGGACGTACGTGGGAACGACCTACTTGGTCAACTCCAACGGTTTCAGCGGGTCTTACTCCCAGACAAGTTGCTCATGCGGCGTTTATCTCCAGGCAGGAGAGGGGGACAACCTCTTCGACGAAGGAAAATACGACTATTCCCGCAACTTGGACAGTCTGATGGAACCCGAAAAAATCGCCAAGGAAGCCATCCACCGCGTCACAAGGCTCATCGGCGCACGGAAAGTCGAGACGCAGAACGTCCCCGTCGTCCTCGAACCTGAGATGACGGCCAGTCTTCTCGGATTCCTCTCCAGCTGTGTCAACGGGAACAGCGTCTACCTGAAGCAGACTTTCCTGGCCGACAAACTAGGCGAAAAAATCGGCACCGATCTCGTGACCGTCATCGACGACGGCCTCATGCCGGGCGTGCCCGGAGCGAAACCCTTCGACCGGGAAGGCGTTCCCGTTCGGAAGACGCCCGTCATCGAGAAAGGCCTCCTGAAGAATTTCATGATGGACACTTATGCCGCCCGCAAGCTGAAAATGAAATCCACGGGCAACGCGTCGGGTCCGAACAACCTCTACTTCGCTGCCGGCAAACACACGCAGGAGGAGATCATTCGATCCGTGGACAAAGGGCTCCTCCTCACAGGGACCATCGGATTCGGGCTCGTGCCCACGACGGGCGACATTTCGCGCGGTGCCTTCGGCATGTGGATCGAAAACGGAAAGATTACCTATCCCGTCGCCGAGATCACCATTGCGGGCAATCTTGGAGAAATTCTGCATCAGATCGAAATGGTCGGTAGCGACCTCGAATTCAAGCGCGCCATCAACGCCCCGACCATCAAAGTTCGGGAGATGACCATCGGCGGAAAATAGAAGTCAAGAAACATCATCCCGCACCCCGTTTGAATCGAATTGGACAACAAAAAACCTCTCTCCTTGAATGCGGAGAGAGGTTTTTTTCATGCGCTTTGAGATACGACTCTTTCATCCAATCGCTCAAGAAAATAAAACGGTTCTTCACGGATTATTGTGGGTTAGACGCTAAGCATATACGAGTTGTCTTCTCGAAGGGAACTGGAGGGGAAAATGGCCTTTTTGACAGCCGCGGACTGAAATGAATGGGAATTAACAACAATAGGGGTGGGCATTTTCCGATGCGTCGATTTGTCGACGCGTCGGAAAACGTAGGGGAAGAGAGGGGTGGATCAAAAGCTTTCATAGATGATTTGCCTCAACAATGAAACAAGGCATTCCCGCCTGCCGCCTGCCTGCCGCAGGCAGGGCGGGCAGGCAAAAAGGCCGGTTCTTTTGTCTTCAATATCAAATCATACGATTGCTTGATCCCGCTATGCGGGGGTTCTTTTCTTCTGAAGAAAAGAACAAAGACTTAGATAGACAAGGGGAATCGCTTATTTTCATATCGACCTATTTTACCGACATAGCTCCGTGACGAGTCATAAAACACTTCGACTCATAAAAAAATGCCCAGGGCACGGGAACCCTGGGCATCTTGTGCTCAATGCCTGCTTTTGGAATCGCTTCAATCATTTCATCACGACTTGATACATGCCTTCCGTCATCACGATTTTTCCATCAGCAAGCCCGCGGCTAAGCACTTTTGTGTAGAGATCCTGGTACTGTGATAAATTGTTCAACTCTTTATCCATCTCATTGATGTCGCCGTTGGCTCCGCGATCCAAAGCAATAATGTACTCTCTGGAGGAAACCCTTTTCTGTACGGAAAATCGGTTGTACACCTCGCCGACGGCCAAAATATGCGTCTCCAATACATAATCATTCATCACGTCCGACATCTTGTACACGCGGGTTAAATTTCTCTTATTCACATGTCCCTGAGTACTCGCCAGCGTAATGCCTTTGGTATAGATAGCTTGCGCTTTTTCCAAAGTGACATTACCGGTGATCACCTCATCCAACAATCCGTCCTGCTCCTTATCGATCGCTCTTAAAACAACCTTCTTTTCCTCTCTCAGGATGAGATAGTTGTATCCTTCATGGGATTTCGGTGTCAAGCTCTCGATACGGTATGTTTTTCCTTCGTACTCGAAGGTATACCCGCCGACCTCAACGACAGGCCGTGTCGCTCCGCATCCGATGATGAGCGTGGCGACAACGATGATGAATATCAAGCTTTTTATCTTCATGGCCAATTCTCCTTTCACACATAATGTCATCAATAATTCAAAACATACACAAGCATCATTCAGTCGAGTTAATTTTTTGCGAGATAATCATACACCTCCTTCTTCATGTGTTCCGTCATTAAATGAGGGTACTTTTTGGCCAAAAAGTCAACCATTTTTTTAAGAGCAATTTGTTTTTTATATTTAGCATCTGGAGTATTAATGGACGATTTCTTAATGTGAGCAATGTCCTCATCCATGAATATCTGTAATTTTATCTCCGCTGTCGATATTTCTTCAGCCTCAGGATACCGGACGATGAAATCGTGAAAAACCACAAAATGAAGTGGCCAGTCTTCCCATAGTTCTTTCCACTCCGTGTATACTTCTTCTTTCAGAATTTCCTGAACATACTTGTTGTAAATGAGATTCGATTTTCCGTTGAGATACCTTGCGAGAATTTCGTGGTCCCACAGAATCTCATGCAATATTTTCTTCTTTTCCTCCCCATTCGACCGATCGGCTAACCGATAGAGATCCTTGATTTTTTCGATATACTCGCCCGGTAAAAATTGTTTGTCCACGAGCTGATAATTCATGATCCTCGAAACCCAAACAGCAACGGGTTTCCCCTCTTTTTTTGCTGGATTGAATTTCAAGCGTTTCGCGAACGCAACGGAAGCATCGTCTAAAATGTTATATCCTGAGGATTGATTGATGCGAGCTTGTTCAACTTCACCGCGTTCGTTGACAAAGAGATACATGTCCACGCTGCCTTCAAGTCCTTCCTGCCGGGCCTCGGGTGGATAATCGGGCTCAACCTCGCCCTGCACAATCGGCTCAGTATAAAGAACCGGTGTGAACTGCGTACCGGATAGATTCCCTCGTATTCCGGGAGTCGCCGAATTTTCTCGAAACAGAACGACCAATTCATCCGGTAAAAATTTAAACGAAACATCCGTCTGAGTCATGATCTGAGTCAGCGTCTTATCGATGGGAAGATTGCGAATGTCGCAGCGAATTTGCTTGCCCTCAACGAGCATATCGCTGAAGACGAATTTAATGTTCGATTGGCGAGCGATCTCCTGAAGAACTTCACGCAACGGCTTATCCTCGAAAAAGAGGGAAATGGGTCGTTTCGCCGCGTCGCTCTGAGCGAAGAGGAATCCTCGAACAGCAACCACAAGAATGGAGGATAGTAATGCAGCCGTTTTTAATCGATTTTTATTCATCGCAACATGCTCTGCTACTCTACGAAAACAACGTAATCCTGTCCGTCAGCCCGATATTGAATGCCCAAAGTCAGACAAATCGATGAAAGCACCGTTTCAAGCGTGGCATCTTCGAACGATGCCGTTACGGTCTGCTGTCCGAATTCGGGATTCTCCAAGCCGATGCGAACATCGTAAACCCTCTCAAGCTCGAAGATGATTTCCCCCAACGGAGCCTTCTCAAAGACAATCCGTCCCTCAAGCCATCCCAATAAATGATCCACATTCACAGGTTCCGGCGGTTGCGGGGGTACGCGTCCTGTAATCTGACTCATCTGTCCCCTCGACAGAATGACTTCGCTCCCGCTCTCATCAATCGGGCACAGCTTGACGCGCCCTTCCTTTACAATGACGCGCGTCTCTTCATCACGGGAACGGACATTAAACTCGGTCCCAAGGACCGTCGTCTTTGCATTCCGAGTCAATACGATAAAAGGCCTTCCATCATGTGCAACCTCGAAGAACGCTTCTCCCTCCAAAAACACCTCACGCACATCATCCGAAAACGTTTTAGGAAATTTTATTGAACTTCCGCAATTCATTCGGATGAGGGAACCGTCCGCCAGGCTGACTTCTCTTCTCTGTTTGGGAGGCGAGATGACCTCACGGAGCCGTGGTCCGAACAGCGGATCCTTCAGCAACAGAACGCCGATAACCAGAACGATGACAGCGGCAAATGCAAAAGCTGCAGGACGTGTTCTCGTCTCCAACAGACCGGAGAAACGGCCGATGGCGTTCTGGATGACCGACGCCCCAGATTTCCTTTCAATCTTCGAGGATCCTAAATCGAGCGATTGCTCCAACTTGAACCATTCCTCGACGGCATCGGGCATCGATGAGATCTGGGCCGGTTTTGCATGTTCCCAGATGCGTTCGAAGCTCTCGAAAAGGCGTTGATTATCTTGGGAACATTGCAACCATCGGTTCAAGTCGTTCTTCTCTTCAAGGGTGATTTCCCCGGATATTGCCTTCACACACAAGGAATAGTATTTTGTATTTTTCACTCTCATCATCATTTTCCTTTCACCCAGTAATACGGCCCAGTCGGGGAATACCCTATCCATTCCTTTCCTATCATTGAAGTTCCTCACGTAAACGAAGCAGAGCGCGGCTCATCCGGCTTTCGACCGTCTTGACAGAAATATGACACGCTTCCGCAATCTCTGAATATGTCAGCCCTTCATACCGACTCAGCATAAAAACAGTGCGCAATTTCTCCGGAAGGTTGTTCAAGGCAATATGAATCGATGTTTCAACCTCGATCGATTCTTCAGAAAAAGAACGTGATCGGTGAGATAATTTTGTGAGGTACGACTTCTTGTAGGCATTCTTCCGAATGTAATCGATGACCAAGTTGTTGGCGATCCGATACAGATATGCCTTGATCGATTTTGCAGGATCAAGATTCCGGCGATTCTGCCACAGGCGGGTATATACTTCCTGGAGGAAATCCTTGGCCAGGTCGGCCGAATGTGTTCTCTGCCAAAGAAACCGGTAGAGCGCATCGTAGTAACGAAAATAAAGGGCCTTAAACGCTGCAGCATCTGCAGATCGAATGGCCCTCACAAGCTCAGCATCTGAAGAATCAGGCAGATCAATCATACACGAAAGATAAGCATTCAATCCTTTTAATTCAAGAGAAACCCGTCTGATTCATCATTGTTCTGTGACTCAATTATGTTCATTCAGATTAGAAAACAATTTCTTCCTGTCAATCCTTTTCTTCAACGAGCGACTGATCCTTCTCAAAATCGTACAATGTCTTACGCTTCAAATCCGCCAGCGCCAATTCATAATCGATGTAAGCCCTGAGGTATGAAAGTTTGGAATTGTTCAACTGATCGTTCGCTCTGACCAATTCCACTGAAGTGATATCCCCGTTGGCAAACCGTTGAATGCTGATGTCGAACGACCTTTGACTCACCTCATTACTCTTGACGAGCATCTCGACGCGGTCGTAAGCCTCGTACACTTTCCGGACGATATCCCGCACCTCTCTCTCAATCGTAATGTAAAGGTTGTCAAGGGCTAGTTCATTCCGTTTCATACTGCTCTTCGCAGCATCTACCTGAGCCCTGTTGCGTCCCCAATCCCAGATGGGAATCTCAAGATCAAACGTGACGCCCCTGTTGGGTGTTCTTTTTAGCACATCCCAGCTCGACTGAAACAGTTCGCCCGTCGCCGTGCCCCAGGGCAGGCCAGCATCGGAAAAACCCGCAAATCGATAGTATCCGGAGATGTTTCCTTTGATAGCCACCTGTGCATCGATCTGCCGGATGTCAATCTGTGAATTCTCGATGTCGATCTTCCTCTCCACGATCTCGCTCCGATTCTGAAGGGCGAGGCCGACCGCCTTTTCCGCATCGATCACGATAGGCTTTAACTCCAATTCAGTCGTCACATTCACTTTCCTATCCAGGGGTATGCCGATGATCTGCTTGAATGCCGCTTCCTGCTGCTGCAGTGATCCTTCGGATGTCTTTAAATCATTCTGGTATTGGATCAATTCCACTTCGGCCTGCATCGCCTCGACTTCAGCAATCAATCCTGCATCGAATTTGTTCTTCGTCGTTCTGTAAATCCCCTCCTGCCGCTCAACTTGTTCCCGATTAATCTGGTACTCCTGGCTCCTTCTGTAAAACTCGAAGAAAGACGACGTCACATTATACACCAGATCGAGCTCGGACCGTTTGTACACGCGGGACTGTCTTTCGAAATCCAATTCTGCCTGTTTCAGCCCAAGACTCAACGTGTTGATTGTGAACAGGGGTTTGTTGATGATGGCGCTCATCGAAGTATAGACCTTGTTCGCCTTAATCTCAAGAGTCGGATCGAATGTTGAAGGCGTCCACGAATTCAGCTGGTACGCTTCTGAACGAAGCCGTAAATCTCCGCCTCCGAACGGAAGCCAGGGCATAGGCTGAATGATGTCCATGAAGCCCCTGACCTGAAAACTACCCTGCTGCTTCGCCACAGGCGTCCCCTCGACAACATCGATCAGCCTAAATCCCTCATCCCAGGTCGGTGCGAAAATTTGCGCCTCGATATTCGTCCTGTAGCCAGCTTTCGCAGCCCACAGGTTGCGTTCTGCGCGGACGACCAGCTGTTCGATGTTCATAATGTCGTAGCTTTTATCCAGCGCGATAGCGATGCTCTCATCCAGGTTGAGGATCAAAGAATCTTGCGCCCCTGCCGTACTAAAAATCAGAAGGAAGAGTAAAGCAAAGAAAGAACGGAATCCCTTTCCCCAAAACGACAATGTGTTATTCCCCATTTTCATCTTTGTACCTCGTGTATAACAGTGTGGTTGCTTCATCAATGCACGTCACTTCTCTGATTTGAGTGCCCTCGTGTCTCCTATTCGTAACGCAACGCTTCGATCGGATCCAGCATCGCAGCCTTCCGGGCGGGATAAATTCCAAAAATAATCCCGACGCTGGCGGAGACGCAGAAAGCCAGCAGAATGGACCCGACATCCACGATCGTCTTCCAGTGGGCGTACGAGGAGATCGCCTTCGTCATCAGAAAGCCCAAAAGAATGCCGATCAATCCTCCTACAAAACTCAACAGAACCGCCTCAATAAGGAATTGACCCAAAATATCTTTCCGCGTCGCTCCAATAGCCCTGCGAATGCCGATCTCCCGCGTCCTCTCCAAGATGGACGCCAACATGATGTTCATAATCCCGATCCCGCCTACGAGGAGTGAAATCCCGGCGATGGCACCCATGACGATATTAAAAATCCTTTGGGTTCTTTGACTCTGTCGCAGGAGTTCCTCCGGGACGATGATCTTATAGTCTTCCATCTGGTTGTGCCGACTATCCAAGAGCATCTTTGCCAAGTTGGTCGCTTCCCGAATCCGCGTCTCGTCGGTCACCTTGAGGATGATTTGATCCACTTCCGGTTCCGTGGGATCGATGTCAAAACGGAGCGTCGTCGTAGAAAGAGGAATGTAGACATCCAAATTCATATCCCTATCGCCCACACCCCCTTTCCCCGTCGAACGGGGTTTGGCTCCCATCACGCCCGCCACAGTGAACCAGAGATCCCCGATCTTGATCTGCTGCCCCACCGCATCCTCATAGACGAACAGCTTCCGCTTGATCTCGTAACCCAGCACACAGATGCGTCGCGCCGCGTGCAAATCGTCGTAATTGAAAAAGTTGCCTCGGCTCGGCTCAAGATTGAGTACATTCTGTAAATCCGGGTTGGCGCCGACGATTGTCGCCTGCGCCACTTCACTTCCCCTCGAAACACGGGCTTGTGTGATCTCCTTCTGAGGAACGGAAGCTTCGACGAGCGGGTTCAGAATCATGAGCGACCGGGCATCGTCCATCGTCAGACCTTTTGCCTCGATGACCGTTCCCCTCTCATCATCCTGCGACTGAATCGGAAAAGATCGGATAATGATATTGTTCATTCCCAAAAGCTTGATCTGCTCCAACGCCTCCTGTTTCGCTCCGGCGCCGATAGAAAGCATTGAAATGACGGCTGCCACACCGAAAATGATCCCCAGCATAGTCAGAAATGACCTGAGCTTATGTGTAGACAATCCGGTCAGACTTACGGAAAAACTCTCTTGAAAATCCACAAAACGTTCCTCCAGCTATCGTATTATGCGTTTAATCTTCGTTCATTATGCAAGAAATATATGATCTTGAGATGCCCTCGTATTTCATGTAAAATGCTCATGATGGCCCTTGTTGTCGCCTCCAGCGCGCTAATGCACCATGAACATGCCACGAGGTCGTTGAGACGTGGACCTGGGTTTCGTCGTCGGTTTGGGCGCAACGGTTTCACTCTCACTCCCGATCTCCGACAACGGAATTGTCGGATCTCGTAGACAAACAAGGTCGCCAGGATTCAACCCATCTTGAATCACGATGTAGTTGCTGCTCTTGGCTCCGAGCTTCACTTCTTGCATTCTTGGCGACCTGCCTCCCATCACGTAGACGACCGTCGTATCTTCTTTATGAAACACACTCTGAATGGGCACGTACAATGCATCCTCAATTCTTCCGGTGATGATGCGGCTATCACAGGTCATCCCAGGGCGCAGATCACCGTCCGTCGAATCCAGTTTGACTTCAACGTCGAACACCTTCACATTGGTCGACTCCTCCCTCCGGGCCAATGCAGCCACCCGTGAAACCTTCCCGTAGTAGGCTTTTCCCTCGAGCGCATCCACGGTAATGATTGCGTTCTGCCCCTTTTCGAGTTTACTGATATCCACTTCATTCACAGTCATCTCGGCCTGCATGACAGAAAGATCGGGAATTGCAATGACCGGCATTCCGAAGAAGGGCGAATCCCCCACCTGGACTTTCTTCATTTGGCCTCCGCTCCAAATCTCCTTGTATACGACCAGTCCATCCAAGGGAGCAATCACTGTCAACATGCTTAAGTTCTCCTCCGCCTCTTTCAAATCCGCCTCAGCCTTCCGTACTTCCATCTCTGCCTTCATAATCGTGGCGCGGTCGATGATCTTCTGCGAAGCGATTTTTTCCTTCGCCTGTGACAGGGCGACCTCGGCCTTCTTCATGTTCAGCTCGTACTCCTGCTTCCTGGCTTCGGCCTCGAATTGCATCATCTTCAGGCTGAGTTCCGCCTGTTGATAGCTGTAGTGCTCACTCTCGAGCTGGCTTTCCAACTGGGCCATGTTGGATGCAATCGTCGCTTTCTCGCTCTCAAGCTGTGCCTTGGCGTTGGCCAATTGATCCTTCTCCTCGTCCACCCTCTGCTCGGCGTCGCTCGTATCCAGCTGAAACAGAAAATCGCCCTTCTTGACGATCGTTCCCTCCTCGACCATGTCCACGATTTGAAGGTTCATTCGACGCCTCATCCTTGGAACGGAAACATCCGTCGAGTTCAGCGCATCGATATCACCGCGCGCTCCCAAATCCATGATGAACTCGCCCTTCACAGCTTCAACAGTCGCGATGTTGATCGACTTCGGCATGAACGACACCAAAAGGATGACGACAAGCAACCCACCGCCCGCTGCGATAAGCCAGGTCCGCTTCTTCAAACCCAGAAGTTTCTTACTGAAAAAACGGACATCCAGTTTCACTTTCATTTTCTTTTTCATTTTGAAATCTCCAGTATTTTTATTTTTCAGAAGATGATTTCGTTTGTGTGGTATCCGACGCACGACTCCCTTCGAGACGTCTCATCATATCAGGGGTAACCCTGAATGTTCCTTCTCTCTGCCTTCCCTCGGGAGTGCCCACTTCAATCTTCGGCTCGGACGTTGTTGACTCCACCCCCTGCTCCTGCAGTCTCTGACGGATGGCGGGAGGAAGTTTATCCAAATCGATGCTCGGCTTCGATTCCGACCCCTCTTTGTTCGGCTCGCTTACACTCGTACCATAGTCGTGAAGAATGCCGCGCTCTTCAAAAACAGTAAAACTCTCACGCATCGTTCGATTGACTTCATCGATGCGTTTTTTCTCTTCAGCCGATCCCAACATCCCAGCTTGATCCAAAGGATATGTCCAGGAAAGTTTCCTCCCCGGATCCAATCCACTCTCCACGACGACAAACGCGTCGTTCCGCGGCCCAACCTGAATGGAATGCGGTTTATCGCTCCCCTTTGGAAAAACAACAGTCTGACCGTCGATTTCGAATACCGTTCCGACGGGAACGTACACAACCTCCTCCAATGTATCTAAAATGATACGCACCTTGGCCGTCATCCCGGGTTTTAATCTCGGATCCGTGCCTTCAATATCAATAGTAACCTCAAATCCCTTCAGTTTGGAATTATACCTGACATTCTGAGCCAACCGAGAGACACCGACCACCTTCCCCTGCAGCTCCAAATCCGGAAAGGCATCCAGTACCATATACGCCTTCTGTCCGACCTGGATTTTCATCCGATCCACTTCATTGATGTAAGCTTTAACCTGCATATGAGAAAGGTCCGGTATGGTCATGAGGGGCCATCCCGGTCGTGCAGTGTATCCTTCCCTCACACGTTCACCGCGGACCTGCGTGTAAACCACCATTCCGTCCGTAGGAGCCTCGAGTTGAAGCATATCGATCCTTTCTTGGATCCTTTCTACATTAGTTTCTCCATGTCTAATAGCTGTTTCTCTCTTTACGATCTCACTCGCATGAATGATCCTCTGCGATGCGAGCTGCTTTTTCGTCTTCTCCAAACTGATTTCCGCTTGCTTGAGCTGAAGCCGCGCTTCCTCTTTCTTGGCCTCTGATTCGAATTTTCTCATTTCCAGACGAAGCAAGGCTTGATCGTGGGAATACTGTGAAAGCTTCAAAGTGTTCTCCATATTGGAAATCGTCAGAGACTGCTGCGCCTTCAATTTCTCCAAATCGGCTTCCAGGGAGGCCAGCTGATCTTCGGCAAGGATCTTTGAATCTCGTAGATCGCTGACGTCGAAATGAAGGAGAATATCCCCCTTCTTCACCATAGACCCCTCCGGCACAAGGTCAATCACCTGTAGTTGGCTGCCCCACATCATCGGAGCGGAGATTGTCAATTGAGACAACGCTTCGACATCTCCCGATTCAATCAACTCCACATTAAATGTTCCTTTCTCGGCAACTGCCCACGTTTCACCGGTTGAATCACTCTTCAAACTGAAAAGAGGAAACAGTACGATGAGGATGATGATTCCAGCGATAATACCCGCAGCTCTCTTCGTCCAGGCACGCCCCAATCGCTTCGTTGCCGGCACCCTATCGATCCATCGATCGATCATTTTCGATAATTTCACCCAATCTATCCTTTTCATAATCAAACTCCTAAAATATTATCTATTGAACGGTTTTCTTTTTTAAAAGTTTCGTGCACGCATGAAAAACCGACGAAGTATCCACAGACTGCACAGACCCGTTCGTTCCCCTGACAGCGACAAAAGATTTTCCCCAGGGTTTCCAGTACGCTGGATCGGTCGGCCCGAAGACGGCCACCAACGGCGTATCCACCGAAGCCGCCAGGTGCATGAGACCGGTGTCGTTGCAGACAAACATATCTAAACAGGAAAACAAAGCCGCCAACTGACGCTGTCGCATCCCGCGCATAACGCGACACGGTGTTTTCATCGTATCCAACACACTATCGACAAGGTCTTTCTCGCGGAGCCCTTCAAACAGAACCACGTTCACACCGAATGTGTTCTGAATCTCGTCTGCTACAGCCGCAAACCGCTCCGTAGGCCAGCGATTCTCTTCCTTGCCCCCTCCTGGGTGAATGCCGATAATCCGTCTTCCATCATGTTCACATAAATCTTTCAGAGTGTATTCCGCCCAGCGGCGTTCCTCATCGTCCAGACCGATATTTTCTTTCAGATCAGGAGTATCAACTCCGATGTATCGGAGAATATCCAAATTTTGTTGGCTCTGATGCTTTAAATCAGGGGATCTCGGTGATTCCAAATTGTATAAAAAATTCCGTCTGCATCCTGTGAATACAAGATGATCCGGCCCCAATACGTAAGGAGCTTTACTTAAGCAAGCCATCGTATCGCTGGAGAGTGAATGCGATACCGTATTGAGCACGACCGTCAGATCGTATCCCTTTCGCAAGCTTTTCCAAAAACGATTCATCCTTTTCGGGGTCCATTCCAATATATTATCACGGAAGACGATGACATCATCGATGAAAGGATGATTCCTAAAAAGATTCTCCATATATGAGCGGACAATGACTGTGAGATTAGCTTCCGGAAAAGAAGTCTTCAGTGAGCGAAACACCGGCGTCGATAGCAACAAATCCCCCAGTTGGTCGTGTTTTCGGATGACAAGAATCCTCTGGATGGCATCCCTATCCATCTCATCGGGTTTTAAAATAGGCTTCTCGAAGTGACCTTCTAAGAAATGAAAAATCCGATGTTTGTAAAGTTGCTCGATTCGCGTCCAGAGCGTCATCGCTCACAAATTCCCTTCTTTATCACTAAAATGCTGTCCGATATAAATATGACGAACCTCATTCAACAAAAGTTTTAGATTTTTCATAAGGATGCACATCCGGCAATCCTTCAACGTTAAAACACCAGAACAAATCCTTTTCTTGCGTTTTATAGTTCACATCACTAGTGTCCGGTTATTAGTTAAATAATTTCAATTGATTACACAAAGGGGCGTCCTGGATTTTGTAATCACTGTTCGTAACCAATTGTAAAATAGGTTCTTTCTCAAACACACTTACGCTTATAATCTGTAAAAAAGTGTAGAGTGTAATGTCCAAATCGAGACGTTTTTTAACGATCGCAATCAAAACATAAACACTGATAGCGATCCAAATTTGAGTCTTTACTGCATTTTTAGAGTTACCATAAAAAGATTTGATTCTGAGGTGTTGTTTAATCCATTTGAAAAATAGCTCTATTTGCCATCGGCATTTATAAAGTTGAGTAACTGTAAATGCAGGAAGCGTAAAGTTGTTTGTAAGAAAAACATAATTGGTATCTGTTTCTTCATCAAAGTATCGGATACGACGCAGTTTTTCAGGATAATCTTTTGGAGAATTTAGACCAGTAAGTACGATTGTTTGATCACATTTTAGACCTGTCGATTTGTCGACTGGACGTGAGTATAGTCTCCGAAATTGTAGATTGGATTTAGCACGAACAACGAAGAAAGCACCGTACAGATGTAATAAATAAAGACGACCAAAGTCAATATAACCACGATCCATTATATAAAAGGACCCGGGTTCTGGTATGAGTACATCGAGAATATTGACATCATGAACCTTACCATCTGTAATCTCTATAAAAATAGGTATATTGCCTCTTAGGTTCAGCAAAGTATGAAGCTTAATTGCACCTTTTGTTTTTCGGAAACTTGCCCATGGGAATAATGACAAACATAAATCGATGGTTGTCGAATCCAATGCATAAACAGTATCATCCAAATCGACACCAAACTGTTCATCGCTATATAGATCTCTTGCGGTATGAATCAGCACTTGAGCAAAGTCTGCATAGATTCGCCAATCTCGGTTCTCATTGGCATCAGCTAAAGTGCTGCGGGAAACGCGACCACGAATTCCCATATGATACAATTTGTTTTGCATGGCTCTGAGGCATGTCTCGATGTCTCTTAAGCTCTCACGATAAGTAAGTTGAGCAAATGACATACAAAGAAACTGATCAAAACATGAGAAATTCTTTACTTTGTAATTACCTCGATAGGTCTTTACACAACGACGGAATTCATTCATCGGTAGATAATCCATTAATTGAGAAAATATTGTCTTGTCCGTATTCATTTGCCATTCCTCCTTGAATCTTAAATAATGAATGGCTATAATATAAATACGGTTTCAAATCGATACCACTAAAAACGGTTATATAATTTAATGTATTTAAACAAATTAGAGACCTTAAAAAATTTCAACGTCCGGACAGCAGTGATTTTTCATATATTTGATCACGTCTCGATTTAATCTCTAAATATCTATATTTTGTCCCTTTGGGATGTTTAGGATTATATCTTTCTAGTTCACCATGACAATCAAAACATAATGGAATAAGATTGTCTTCATCATTATTTGAATGATCACAATCGATATGATGTATTTCAATATTAGTAGAACAAGCCTTACCACAAAAGCAACAATGTCGTTCAGACCAGAGGAATAATTTAGATCGAGTCTCCTCGTCTATGTCTTTTCGCTTATTTTTAGCCATTACTAAACCTTTTTGACGAAAACTTATATTTTGTGATTTACTGTATAACGCACGCATAACCGGGAGTGGCCCGCCAGGGACACGATCCGGTTCATGCGGTTGTTAGAAATCTCGCTTTTCCTCAGTAGTTCCCGGGTACTCGTCTTCATGGACTTTCGTGAATCTTGGATTTGCGAAGTAGCCAAATTCCTTTTGAGCATAGTCCATTTGTTCCTGCAACTCATCAGTCCATTGGGGAATGCGCATGTGTATCAGATCAAAAGAATAACCCTTTCCTTCCTCATATCTTTCCGTTGCCAAGCCTATGACGGTACTACGCTCTTGATGGAGCCCTCTGGCAACCAGACAGCGGCCAAAGAGTTCAGCTTTCCGGTACTTTCTGTCTTCGCCGTGAGGCATGGCCAAGAAGACGTACGTGACGTCTGAATGTCCAAGAGCAATTCTGGACCTCACTTCCTTTTCACGCGCAAGCTCATAGAACTCCACAAAAGACTTTCCTAGAAGCCGCCTGCCAAATCTATTCTCGCGAGCCATCGTGCGGACTGCTATTTCGGAGTCGTTCAGCTCTGGACCAAATTCCAGATTACCATGCAGTATATCG
>JBDRSZ010000032.1:0-12228 GCA_043824415.1 bacterium
GGCGCTCGCAATATAGAACAGCTCGAAGGTACCCAAGAACCTCGGACTTGGAAATCTATCTTGAGACTCAGGATTTCGATCTCTTAAAACGTCTTATTATAAAGAGAAGGAGCGATGTTCTTGATTCTATCCTGATTATTAATAAAGACGTCGCATGAATGAGGAGAAATCATTTATGAAAATGTTCCGATGGTACGGTTGTCTTTTCATGTGTGTGGCTGGGATGTATTTTTCGCCAACGAATGAAATCAGCGCGCAGACGGAGACGATGGTCTTCAGTTTTGATCGAGCACAAATAACGATGGTAAAAGTCTCCGGGTATGATGTTGTCGGCTTTGAGGGGTGTGAATTCTCACGCAGAGCCGGCGCGCCGACGGTTCCTGTACGGGTGGTTCAGATTGCACTTCCACGCGGAAAAACAATCGCCGGAGTCTCAGTGAAAAACGTGAGGAGCGAAACCTTAGACGGTCGATACGATCTCTATCCAGCCCAACCTCCTCAAATTTTTTCGGATGCGAAGCAGCGGTTCACTCCTCCCGATCCTGATATTTACGATTCTCTCACGCCGTTTCCGAGAGAAATGGTTCAAACTTCCGGCGGAGGTTCCTTTTCGGGACAGAGCATGGGTGCGCTATTGTTATACCCGATCCAGTATTTCCCTGCGGAGAAGAGGCTCTCATTCGCGTCCGAAATTGAGGTTGAAATCACGTATCAAGAGGACGGCATGGAACGGCGGTCTTTCAAGCAGACCGATTATGGAGAGTCCATCCGCAACGAGACGTTTAAAAACATGATTAGGAGTTCGGCAACGTTTGAACCGTCCGTGCGGAAATCCGGAGCGTTTTCACACTCGACCGGCGAGGAACATCTCTATGTGATCATAACATCCGATGAGCTGACGCCTTATTTTCAGCCGTTGGCCGATTGGAAACGAAAGAAAGGATTGTCGGCGGTGATCGTGAAGACAACGACCATCGTTACGAGTTATTCCGGACGTGACCTTCAGGAAAAGATCAGGAATTTTATCATCGAAGCGCATAAAACTTGGGGGACGATATGGGTGCTTTTGGGCGGGGACACGAATGTCATACCGGACCGAAAAGCGTACGCGTTCGACTGTGAATACGGGAATGATTTCTCCGTGAATTACATTCCGTGCGACCTGTACTACTCGGATTTGGACGGCGACTGGGATGCCAACGGAAACGGCACTTTCGGTGAGGTGGAGGATGACGTCGATATGTATGCAGATGTGTTCGTGGGCAGAGCGCCCGTGGAGAATGCCGGAGAGGCGGCAGCGTTCGTGAATAAAGTCCTGACATACGAGAAGACCTCGAACGGCCATGAGCTGGAACTACTTTTCTTGGCGGATGTCCTCTGGCAAGATCCGTACACGAATTCCGGCGATGGAAAAGATATGATCGACAGGCTGTACGTGCCCGACCGATTCGATCCCATCACGAAGCTGTATGATGCGCTTGGGAACCAGAATCCTGTATCCGTGAAAAACGCGCTGAATGCGGGTCAGAATCTCGTCAACCATGACGGCCATGCGTGGACTTCAGTGATGGCAGTCGGCACCGGCTCGTTAACGATTTCCGATATGGATGCGCTCGTCAACGGACCCAAGTATTCCATCCTGTTTTCCATCGGGTGCTGGCCCGCTGCGATTGATTATGATTGCATCGCTGAACATTTTGTGACGAATCCAAACGGGGGGGGCGTGGCTTTTATCGGGAATTCGAGGTACGGCTGGGGGAGTCCAGGGAATGCTGAGTATGGATATTCGGACCGATTCGACCAGCAATTCTATAAAAGCCTTTTTATCGATCATAATACGCATATTGGCAGCGCGCTCGCCGCAGCTAAATCGTTTTATGTCCCCCACTCGGCACAGGAGAATGTGTACCGGTGGTGCGAGTACGAGGTGAATCTGCTGGGTGATCCGGAGATGCCCGTCTGGACGGATGCGCCCGGGATCCTGGTCGTTCGTTTTCCGGACAGTCTCGTGACGGGGGAGACGGTCTGTCCGATTGCCGTCACGGACGGGAATCGTCCCGTTGAAGGCGCTCTCGTCTGTTTGATGCAGGAGGATGGCGTGTACGAAACGGGTATCACCGGAAAGGATGGTACAGTGCGTTTCGCGTTCTTGGCATCGAATCCGGCGAATGATCTTCAGCTTACAGTGACGGCGCAGAATTTCCTGCCCTTCGAAGGGACGATCCCTCTCACCACGGATGCGCCTTATGTTCAAGTCTCCTACTATTCGACGGATGGTTCTGCGGAGAGTTTTATCCGTCCGGACTTTCAAGTCTTTATGGACTGCTCTTTCAAGAATTTTGGGAACCGACCTGCGATCGGCGTGGAGGCAGTTCTTACGAACGGGAATGGAATCGTCGTTTTGGCGGATAGCACGGAATCGCTGGGAAATATTCAGCCTGGAGATTCCGTCGTCGTTCAAAGGGCATTCTTGTTCCAGACGGCAGAAGGTCTGAAGAACGGCGATGGGATTTCGTTAGATGTCGATTTCACGGACTCGGCGGGAAATCACTGGAGAGACCGAGTGGGCGCAACGGTGGTCACACCCGTGATTTCGAATGAATATTACTTGATTTCGGATTCGCAAGGTGATGGGGACGGTTTTGGTGAACGGGGAGAGACGGTTTCAATCCAGCTAGCTATGAAGAATGACGGGCTTGTCTACGGGCGGAATGTGAACGTGAATTTAAGCAGCAGTGATCCGGTTCTCTCTCTCATGGACACATCTCTCGATTTTGGAGATATTCCGCGCGACAGCACGAAATGCGCCAACTTTAATCTAAAAATTGATAATGCTTGTCCCGAACCGTCTTTCCCTGTGGTCGTCATGCAGATTGCTGCGGACGGCGGGTATGCATCCACAGACAGCTTTCGCGTTTCCGTCGGAGAGTTTGGAATTCAGGACGATATGGAGAACGGTACGGACAATTGGACACATACGGGGTCGCCCGATCTGTGGCATCTCACATCCAACCGGAAGCATTCGGGGAATTTCAGCTGGTACTGTGGAAATGGGGAAACCTTTGTTTACGACAACGGGATGGACAACGTCCTGGAATCTTCCGCGTTTGTCGTTGATGATGCATCCGTGCTCTCGTTCTGGTGCTGGTACGAATGCCCGAATTACGGTGTGAACGGATTCAACCCGGAGATTGATGATGGGTCCGGGTGGAAAAAACTTGACTTCATCGGAAGCGGCGGCGCACTGGGCGCCCTGCCGACGGGAAACGACTGGCTGGAGTATACGTACGACCTTTCTGAATATCCGGCGGGCACTTCGTTACGTCTGCGCTTTCGGTTTGTGAGCGATAATGAGAATGTGACGGAAGGTGTCTACATCGACGATGTTGTTATCCAGAACGAACATCGGAGGGTCGAATTCGGAGCCCCGCCCATTCTTCCGGTTCCAGTGTTGATCTGTACGGAAGAAGACAATACAATCAGATTGTCGTGGGAAAACGATTATGGGAGTATTGAAAATTATCAGAAAAAGGGATACACTTTTCAGGGATATAACGTGTATCAGATGGTTTCTACTACGCCCTTGATGTCGAATGCGGTCCGGGTGGCGACGTTCGATGTCGTTGACGGCGTGAAAGAAATCGTTGAGAACATCGTCGATCCGCAGACGGGAATACAGACGCCGGTGACACAGCAGTTCGGTTCCGATTCGGGCATACTCAGACGGTTTGTCGTCGATAGGAATTATATCGAAGACGATCATCTCGTGAAGGGCAAACCGTATTTTTTTGCAGTGACAGCGTATGCGTATAATCCGAATCCAGCGGGATTGCCAAAGTGTTCCGAGAGTTTGATAAACGTGGTCGAGGTCGTGTTTCAGAAGGGCCTCCCCGGCTATGCATGGGGGGACACGATTCGGGTGACGCATCAGGCCGGTAAGGGCGATGGGACTGTTCTCCCGATCATCGTCGATCCGTCGCTGTTGACGGGGGACAATTACCGCGTCGATTTTGGAGCTATTCCGGGCGGGATGCTGGGCTGGAATTTAACGGACTTGACGATGTCTTCCGTACTGCTGAACCAACAGCCGGTGTCGAATGGAAATGTTTTTTCACCAGTCGTGGACGGATTCCGGATGATGGTGGAGGATGCGAATCAAGTAGACTTTTCCGATCTGGCGGTTGACGGGCAGGGCAATTATACCATCACGAGTTACTACAAGCAAGAGTGGGCGCAGACGGCCCTGGCTGTTGACACGTACGGACGGGGAAGCGTGGACGTCCTTGAATTGGAAAAAGACTATGAACTCCGGTTCACGGGAGAATACGCGAATCCAAGTGCGGATATCGTTCATGTGAAACCCGGAACAGGTTCGATGGCCACGATTAGTGGTGCAAGATTATACGAACTGAAGGACCATCCGATGAATCCAATGCCGGGCTCGAACGCACCGTTTGCAATACGCATTCCTTTTGAGGTTTGGAATAGTGACGACAACAGACAAGTCAATTTACTTGTGTACGATCGGAGTCAGTATATATCGAATAGGCCGTTCTATGCTTTCAACCCGTCGGACCGGATGTATTGTTGGATTATGAATACGCCATACAGTGGAACAGTCACTGAATTTAGGAGCGATGATCTGGATCATCTGACGTGGAATCTGGTCGTCTGGTGGATGGATTTCCGGAAGGGCGATGTCATCATGCTTACGTATCCGAATGCGTTTAAATCGGACGATGTGTATTATTTTTCGACAGACACTTCCTCGAACGGACTGTCGTTCCCTCAGGAATACGAATTGTACCAGAACTATCCGAATCCTTTCAACGTGTCCACGAGGATTCGTTTTGGCCTGCCCGTGCCGAGTTTTGTTGTTTTAAAGGTGTTCAACCTATTGGGAAGAGAGATCGAGACCCTGACGGAAGCACGGTGGGAGGCAGGCAGACATGAGATCGTCTGGGATGCGAAGGATCTGCCGAGCGGTCTGTACTTGTACCGTCTGGAGGCCGGCGGATTCCGGAAGACGAAGAAAGTCGTTCTTGTGAAATAATCACACTTATGAAAAAGATCGGACTGGCATTGGGCGGCGGTGGGGCGAGGGGGCTGTGTCACATTGCATTCTGCAGGGCCCTGGATGAAATGGGACTGAAGCCTGCCATCGTGTCGGGGACGAGTATTGGGTCCATTGTCGGGGCATTCTATGCAGGGGGACTGTCGGGCGCGGAGATGGCGGAATTGGCGGAACAGATTGGCATCTTGGAATACACGAAGATGATCGATTTTTCGATTCTCAGGCGGGGTGGGCTTGTGAAGGGCAAGAATGTGATGGCGTTTTTGGAGAGGCACCTTCTGGTGAAGACGTTCGAAGCGTTGTCGATCCCGATGAAAGTTGTGGCCACGGATTTCTGGCATCGGAAGCAGATTGTCATCGAATCGGGCGACCTCTTGCCCGCGATTCGAGCGAGCATCTCGATTCCCGGACTTTTTGAACCTGTGAAGATCGGCAGTATTGTGATGACGGATGGCGGGGCCGTGAATCCGCTTCCGATGAGTATTATTCGGGAGGCGTGTGACATACTCATTGCTATCGATGTGTCGGGCACGAATGTGCCGCCCAAGAATAAGCCGGTTCCTTCCATCTTTGAGAGTATATTGACGACATTCCAAATTATGGAAACCGCGTTTGTGGAGAACGAGCTGCGAGTGTACAGGCCGGAGATCTACATCAAACCGAAATTGGAAAATGTACAGATCCTTGATTTTCACCGCTATAGTGAAATCATGAACAGCGTCGGTGCGGATGTTGAACGGCTGAAGAGGGAACTTGACCGATGGCTGGAGAAAGACAGCGAATCCGTGCCGGTGAAGAAAAAGCGGTTTATTATTTTCGGGAAGGAAAGAAATCGATGATTGTGAATGAAGCGCAAAGCAATGCGGGAGAGAGAATCGGATGACCGATGAAAAAATAAACGAAGTGAAGGGGGCGCGCCTGCGCTCCTTGGACCTTTTTCGCGGAGTGACGATGTTCCTCCTCGTGGCCGAAGGCACGCATCTTTACAATGCCCTCGCAAAGGCGAGCGCATCCGATTCAGTATTTCATCATGTCGTCATGCAATTTTTTCATCACGAGTGGCACGGTCTGCACTTCTGGGATCTGGTTCAGCCATATTTTATGTTCATCGTCGGCGTAGCCATGGTTTTTTCCCTGAACAAACGATGGGGCAGAGGGGATACCTGGTTACAGACGTTCAGACACATCCTCGTTCGCTGCGGTGTACTCCTATTGTTTGGCGTCGGTCTGCACTGCGGGTACAGGGGAAGGCTCGTCTGGGAATTGTGGAATGTGCTCTCGCAGCTCTCTTTTACGATCTTAGTCGCGTTCCTGATTTTCAGGATGCGGATATCGACGCAACTCGTCATTTCGTTCGGCCTGTTAATTCTGACGGAATTGTTCTACCGGTTTGCCTCCATCGAAGGATTCGATCAGGCTTTTGTGCAGGGGCGTAATTTTGGCGCGTACATGGACACGGTTCTGATTGGGAAAATAAACTCAGACGGGTGGGTTGCCATCAACTGCATCCCGACAGCCGCTCACACGATTTGGGGCGTGCTGGTCGGGAAACTACTGATGGGTTCCCGGAAACCGTTCGAGAAAATCAAGATTCTTGGGATTGCAGGACTGATCGGAATCGTCGCGGGATACGGGATGGATTGGACGGGCCTGTCGCCCATCATCAAACGCATCTGCACGAGCTCGTTCGTCATTGTTACGGGCGGCTGGTGTTTGGTCACACTCGCTTTTTGTTATTGGCTCGTCGATGTGAGAGGCACCGGACGATGGATCACATTCTTCACGGTTGTCGGCATGAATTCGATCTTCATCTACATGTTCAGCAATACCGTGGGTGAGCAGTGGTTCAACGGGTTCGTTGACATTTTTGTGAACGGATTTTTAGGATGGCTGGGCATGTCTGTGGCCGTCGTACGCATCGTCAGCGCTCTCGTTGTGCTCGGCTTGGAGTGGTCTTTGTGTCACTGGCTGTATAAGAGGAAAATTTTTATTAAAATCTGAAGGAGGAGGTAGTTCGATGAATAGGTATTCGCGTACTCTCTTTGTCGGAATCTGTATGGCCGTCACCGGGATAGCATGTCATTCCCAGAACGAGAGCGAACTTTGGCCTCAGATCAAACCGTTCAACACGGGCTATCTGAAGGTCTCGGATATCCACGAGATCAATTACGAGCTTTACGGAAATCCTGAGGGCAGGCCGGTTTTTGTCCTGCACGGCGGGCCGGGCGGATACAGCTCTCCTGAATATGCTCGGTTCTTCGATCCACAAAAATTCCTCATCGTACAGCATGATCAGAGGGGTTGCGGCAAGTCCCGTCCTTACGCGGAGATTCGGGAGAACACGACACAATATCTTGTCGAGGACGTCGAGATGCTGAGAAAGCATCTGAAGCTGGGGAAAATTCTGATTTTTGGCGGTTCGTGGGGTACGACCCTGGCGCTGGCCTACGGAGAGACATATCCCGAGAGCGTGAGCGGTATGGTGCTTCGCGGAATCTTCACAGCCACGAAGGAGGAGATCGATCATTATTATCATGGCGGCGTGCGGATGTTTTTTCCTGAAGCGTGTGAGATGCTTACCTCTTCCGTACCCGAATCGGAAAGGGGCAACATGCCGAAGGCTCTCTTAGAAAGGGTGCAGAGTAAAGATCCGGCAGTACGGGACAAATACAGCTTGATCTGGACGAAGTATGAGTTCAAGATCGGGATGCTGCACACGCCCGATGCGATGATCGAACAGATCGACGGAATGGATCCCAAAGTCTTCTTGCCCCTTGGCCTATTCGAGAATTATTATATGGCAAACGGCTGTTTCTTAGAGGAAGGCCAATTGCTGAACAACGCCCATCGGATTGCGGATATACCCATCAAACTCGTGAACGGCCGGTACGACATGATATGTCCACCGCTTGCCGCTTATCGGCTGCATAAACTTCTCCGAAATTCAATACTCGTCATCGCTGAGGAGGCGGGTCACTGGATGGGAGACAAGCCCGTGGAGCGGGCTCTCTTAGAGGTGATTCGGGAGTTAGAATGAGATCGGAGGGTTGAGTGAAAGGAATCATGATGAAAATGTTCTTGCGCACCTGTATCGTATGGGCAGGGCTTTCTGTATTTTTTATCGGATGCGGATCGAAGAATCCCTACATTCTCATCAAGTCTGAATTTGGGGATATCGAGGTTGAAGTGTATGACAAGAAAGCACCCATCACGGCTTTGAATTTTCTCAGGTACGTGGACGCGAATGCGTTCGAAGGAGGTTCGTTCTACCGCACGGTGACGATGGATAACCAGCCGAACAATGATGTGAAGATCGAGGTCATACAGGGCGGGGCAAAGCGCGAGGTCGAACGATTCCCAGCCATTGAACATGAAACGACGGATATGACGGGCGTGCTCCACAAGAACGGTGTGATTTCCATGGCGAGGAGCGATCCTGGATCGGCGACGTCTGAATTTTTTGTCTGCGTGAACGATCAGCCGGAGCTCAATTTCGGGGGGAAGAGGAACCCGGACGGTCAGGGATTCGCGGCGTTCGGAAGAGTCGTCCGCGGGATGGATGTCGTGCGGAAGATTCACGGGCAGCCTGCGGACGGCCAGAGGCTCGACCCGAGCGTTAAGATCCTGAATATCATAAGGGTCGAATGATGCTAACAGAAGCCATGGCTCCGTTCGGACTGGCCTTGCGCGATTACGCCGATGGAGATGAGTCCGCTGAAATGGAGATCGAAAGAGACGATGGCCTGCGTGAGCCTCTGCCCATCGGTTTCTTCTTCCGGACGCCTTCGGAGTTCTTTCCGTTGGAGCGGAGTGCCCTTGAACTCTGCCGAGGCCGCGTCCTGGACATCGGAGCGGGGTCAGGAATACACAGCTTAGAACTCCAAAAGCGCGGCTTTAATGTAAAGGCCATCGATGTCTCGCCCGATGCTGTCAGCGTAATGTCGAATAGGGGCGTTTCGGACGCCCGGTGTGCGGATGTCTTCACGTTTTCGGGTGAGCGGTTCGACACGCTTCTCCTCTTAGGGCACGGCATCGGGATGACAGAAACTCTGGATGGTCTTGACCGATTCCTTGACAGGATGCATATGCTCCTCCAGCCCGGCGGACAGATCCTGCTCCATTCGCTGGATGTGACGAAGACAGACGTCACGCACCATCTGGCTTATCATCGCAAGAACATCGACGCCGGCCGGTACGCGGGGGAGATCAGGATGCGGATTCGGTACAGGGATGTGATCGGACCGACCTATTCGTGGATTCAGGTCGATCCGGATACGCTGGCGGATCACGCGTCGAAATTCAACTGGCGTACAGAAGTCGTTGTTCAGGAGCCGGATGGGAATTATTTGGCGCGGTTGACCCTTGAATCATTCTGAAGGGAAATCGCCGTTATACACATCTTTGATGAATACGATGACACCGTCCATGAAGACTTTCTGATCGTCCCACATGGAGAGATGGCTTCCGTCGGGGCAGTATAAGTAACGGCCGTTCTGCACGAGTTTGCTCATCTCCTCCATCTCTTGGGGATTCATCGTATCGTATTTCGCACCGACCATGAGCGTGGGGACGCTCAATTCATGCAATCTGTCCCATACTGTCCAGTTCTGCAGGATTCCTCCCGGTACGAATTCACTGGGCCCTTGCATGTATTCGTACACATGTTGATTGATGTGGTCAAAGCCCCTGTC
This sequence comes from bacterium, assembly GCA_043824415.1. Classification (GTDB taxonomy): domain Bacteria; phylum Zhuqueibacterota; class QNDG01; order QNDG01; family DSAB01; genus JBDRSZ01. The sequence goes on from JBDRSZ010000032.1 coordinate 9,766, forward strand.
GAGCGGGTCCGGCCATTCCTGAAGGCGGCAGAGGTGTTTTTGGTAATATTCCTTGAATACCAGAGTCTGGTACTCAGGATTCTGATAGTCTCCCCTGGATTCGTGATACTCGAGCGAGTCGATGAGGGAGGGGCGCATCTGACTGCGTAATTTTGCGTTGTAGGCCGAATATTTCGGGAAGCTGGCGGTCATATTGCAGATCAGGAGTGCTTTAAGGTTTTGCTGGTATTTTAATGCGTATTCCATGGCCAGCATGCCGCCCCAGGAATTGCCCAGCAGGAAGAAATTATCCTTGTTCAACCCCAATGCCTGACGCACCTGCTCGACCTCTTCGACGAAACGCTCGACTGTCCAGAGATTGTCGTCGTTGGGTTGGTCGGAATAAAACGACCCCAGCTGATCGTAATGATAGAATTCGATACCGGCCTGAGGAAAGAAGCTTTCAAAGCACTCCATGTATTCGTGCGTAGCAGAGGGTCCGCCGTGGAGCAAGAGGACTTTCATGGGGCTGTTGCCGATGCGCTTTGTCCACACGCGGTAGCCTTCCTTCAGCGGAATCATTCGAACGCCGCCGGCCTGGACGTCTCCCGGTGTTCGGAAATTCAGGTATTCGGGAATCTGTTCTGACCGTTTATCACAGCACATCAGGAGCCATCCGAAGACGAGTATGACGCAAAGGATGATCCGGGTTGGATTCGTTTTCAGTAAGATAGCTTTTTTCATTTCAAAATCCTCCTGTATGTTGAATGATTTATATTCTCCCCATTATTCGTATTTTCGCAAAGGCAGAAACCTCTGTGGAGAATAAAATATGTGGTTAAAGTTTCATGGGTGACCAAGATGGAAACGTATCATTTGCCGGATTATTGGATAAATTGATTTGTTCCGATCCGTCGGCATTCATAATGTATATTTCGCAATTTCCGTCTCTGTATGATATGAATAGTATCGCACTGTCATCTGGAGACCAAGCATTCTTAAATACCCAATCAAGATCTCTATTATTTGTAAGTTGAATATTATCTGTACCATCAACATTCACAGTATAAATCTCTGTAAATGGACTTAAACATGAAGAATATACTATCCTTTTTCCATTATGTGACCAAATGATATCTGAAGTCGCGAAAAGGCTATCGACTATTATCTGTTGATCTTTCCCATCAGGATTCATTAGAATTATATTTTCCTGATTATTTCTGTATGATAAAAATGCTATTTTATCTCCATTTGGTGAACAACTAGGATTCCAATCGTCAGCTGGATTGTTTGTTAAATTTATTCTATTTGAACCATCTGAATTAATCATATAAATTTCATCGTTACCATCCCTGCTACTTTTAAAAAGTATTTTTTCCCCATCAGGTGACCATGTGTGCATCTCATTGCCTGCTTTATCAGTTGTAAGACGAATCTTATTTGATCCGTCAATATTTATGACATAAAAATCGCCGTATCTGTGATACAGTATCTTATCCCCTTTAGGTGACCATACAGGATATGATTCAGATTCAGCATCATCTGTTAAAATCAAAGTGGTATCATTTTCCATGTCATATATTTTGATATAAGTTTTTCTATTAAAGAGTGAAAGAAATCCTATTTTATTTCCATCAGGAGACCAGAAAGGCATATAATCACTGGCTTCATTATTATTTGTAAGATTTGTAATATTACTACCGTCAGGATTTGTTAGATAAATTTCTCTGAGACCATCTCGATCTGAAGTGAATGCTATTTTATATTGTAGTTCGTTAATACCATCGATAGCATTGTTTATGAAAGGATTTTTATTTTTAAAACAGCAAGTGTTCATTGCTATAATAATGATTGTTATAATAAATTTTTTATCAAAGTGATACATTGTTCTCAAATCATTGCAGAGATTTTTATATCTACGGAGTTTACCGGGATTGGTTTTTTATTTTTGAACATTTTAATGACAAACTCAAACGACAAATCTTCATATTATGCCCTCGTTCCACAAGGCAATGACGACCCGAATCTGGCCTTTCTCCGGTTTGTGGGGTTCTACTAATTTCCATAGCTTTCTTGATGATTTTGCCAATTCGGGAGTTTCCCTTAATAGCCTCAAGGCGGTGAGTGCGACTTTTTTATCTTCTTTGGATTGAGCATAATCACCCGGTGTGACACCTTCTACTTCTCCTTCTTCACAGAGGCCGAAGTACGCTTCTTTTGCGCGGATACCGAAAAGGCCGCGTTTCTTTTTACCGAATGTCTCTTGGACGGCTCTGCCCCATGCTACTCTGGGATCGTTTTCAACGCCGTCCTGGAGCAATTCCGTGGCATAAATTGCGATTTCTCCAAATTTGGTCTTGGATTCGGCCGTGTCAACGCCTATCGTAAAATGACACAGACATTTTGTGCAGTAGTAGTTCTTGTTTTTTTTGACGACTTGATTTTATACTTATAGCCGCAGAATGGACATGCCATTTCGAGATA
>JBDRSZ010000033.1:0-5790 GCA_043824415.1 bacterium
GACAGAAATGAATCTGCCCGACCGGCGCGAGATGCGCGGAATGTCCCAGCAGGAGCGCGAAGCCCTCAGGCCGAAATTTGAGCAATTTCAGAAACGGATGGAGGAGCTGGAGAAGACGATTCCGGGGACTTCGGTGAAGGACATGGTGGATCACATCGACCACGCTGTGAAGGTGGCGGGCATCGACCATGTGGGCATCGGAACCGACTTTGACGGGGGCGGCGGAATTCAGGGATTCAACAACCATGCGGAAGCCCTGAACGTGACGAAGGAACTCGTGAGACGGGGGTATTCGGAGTCGGAGATTAAAAAAATCTGGGGCGGAAACCTGCTCCGCGTCTGGCGCGAGGTGGATAGAGTGGCAGCGGAATTGCAGAAGGGCGGTTGATGCTGGCGGTTGCATTATAAATCACTGCCATCGACAATGACCCTCACCTAACCTCTCCCAGGGGGAGAGGAATGAATTGTTCAGATGACTCGAGAGGCATACCGATGAAGTCCGATCCTCGTTTAACGAAACTGGCCCGTCTTTTGGTCGAATACTCTGTCGAGGTCAAGGAGGGGGATAAGGTCGTCATCTCAGGGACAACGGCGTCTGAGCCACTGCTCCGAGAGATTTACAGGGAAGTCCTTCAGGCGGGCGGACACCCGACAGTCCGTATGCAGTTTGAAGATGAGGATTACATTTTTTATTCGTTGGGGAAGGATTTTCAGATCGATTATACGGATGCCTTCGCTCTGCACGAAATGGAAAATGCGGATGCGTCCATCGGCATTGTTCCGGATTTGAATCCACACGCATTGACATCCGTCGACCCCGAGAAAAAGCGGAGAAGAGTACTGTCTCGAAAGCCGATATTCGAAACGATTTTCAGGAGAGAGGAGGAAGGCACGCTCCGCTGGGTCGGAACGGTCTGCCCATCGCCGGCTCTTGCCCAGGAAGCAAAGATGGCGTTCGAGGAGTATGCCGAGTTTGTTTTTTCCTGCATGCACCTGAATGAAGAGAATCCTATCGATTTCTGGCGCCGATTTTCCGCGGAGCAGCAGAAGATCTGCGACCGGCTGAACGGCGTAAAGGAAATGCGCTATGTCGGGCAGGACACCGACTTGCGGTTTCGCTGCGAGGGCCGGACGTGGATCAATTGCGACGGAAAGAACAATTTCCCGGACGGCGAGGTATTCACCGGGCCCGTGGAGGACTCGGTGGAGGGGACGATCCGGTTTACGTTTCCCGGGGTTTTTCAGGGCGAGGAAGTGGAGGACATCTTCCTCCGGTTCGAGAAGGGGAGGGTTGTGGAGTCGCGGGCGGCCAAGGGCGAGAGACTGCTCCACAAACTGTTGGACACGGACGAAGGCGCTAAGGTCGTGGGAGAAATCGCCGTGGGGACGAACGCGCAGATCGACCGTTTTACGAAAAACATGCTGTTCGACGAAAAAATGGGGGGAACCGTGCATCTTGCTATGGGCAGGGGATACCCAGAGAGCGGGAGTAAGAATGTATCGGCTGTTCACTGGGACATGCTCAAGAACATGCGTGACGACGGCAAAATTTTCGCCGACGGGAAGCTGATTTATGAGAATGGTTCCTTCCTGGAATTCTGAGATCGGTCGGATTTGGATCCGTAGAAAGAGGAGTCATCAATGCTTCATAGAATCGGACGAAAGGATTTCGGCGTTTGCCTCATTCTCTTCGCTTTCCGGATGCCTTGCTGGGTGTCCGCTCAGGATTCGAACGACATCGATGCGTCGGCCAGCGAGCTTCGACCGATGATCGAGCGGTATACGGAGGACCAATCGATCTTGAGACGGACGGTCGCCATCCCAATGTCCGAACAGAGACTTGATCGGATGGGACGATTCTTTCGGGAATGGGATGCACGATTGCAGGAGATCGATTTTAACAGTCTCAGCCAAGATGGTCGGATCGACTACCTGCTGTTCAGGAATGCGCTGGCGTATGAAGTTCGACAAGTGACCGTCGAGTCGGAGAAGCAACGGGAGATGATCCCACTCATGCCTTTTTTCCGAACGATCGTAGACTTGGAGGAGAGTCGACGGAACGCAGCATACGTCGATCCCGCCGAAGCGGCGGATCGGATGAGCGGACTGGCCGAGCAGGTGATTCGCGTACAAAAATCAGTGAAGTCGGAAGTCGATCAAAATAAAAAGGGAAGCGTTTTCGCAAAGAAGACTGTTATTCTGCGGGCTGCGAATGTGTGCGAACAGATGCAGAGAACGCTGAGCCGCTGGTACGGTTTTTATCACGGGTACGACCCGTTGTTTACCTGGTGGGTCGAGGAGCCGTATAAGAAAGCAGACGAAGCGCTCAAGACGTACATTGCTTTCTTGCGAGGGGATGTTCTGGGGATCCGCGGCGGCGAGAACGATGGACCGATTATCGGCGATCCCATCGGGAGGGAGGCTCTCTTGGGCGAGCTGGCCCATGCCATGATTCCGTACACGCCAGAGGAACTCATCGCGGCAGGAAAGCGCGAGTATGCGTGGTGCGAGGCTGAGATGATCCGGGCGTCCGAGGCGCTGGGATACGGGAAAGACTGGCATAGCGCGCTGGAGCATGTGAAAACGCTCCACGTGGCTCCCGGCGAGCAGCCGAGCCTGATCCTTGAGCAGGCTCTGGAAGCCATCACATTCTTGGAGGCACACGATCTCATCTCCGTCCCGCAGCTGGCGAAGGAGATGTGGAAGATGGGGATGATGTCTCCCGAGCGTCAGAAAGTGAATCCGTTTTTTACGGGAGGCGAGGTCATTTCCGTTTCGTTCCCGACGAATACGATGTCCCACGAGGACAAGCTGATGAGCATGCGTGGGAATAACGTCCATTTTGCACGGGCCACTGTGCATCACGAGCTGATTCCGGGCCACCATCTCCAATTTTTTATGATGAGTCGATACCGACCATATCGGAGGATCTTCGGCACGCCGTTCTGGCTGGAAGGCTGGCCGCTTCACTGGGAGATGCTCCTGTGGGATTTGGGATTCCCTAAGTCTCCGGAGAACCGGATCGGGATGCTGTTCTGGCGGATGCACCGGTGCGCCCGGATCATCTTCTCGTTGAGTTTTCATTTGGGAAAGATGACGCCTGAGGAGTGCATCGATTTTTTGGTGAAGGGCGTCGGACATGAGTTGGCCAATGCGACCGCCGAGGTCCGCAGGTCGTTTGCCGGGGACTATGAGCCGCTCTATCAGTGCGCCTACATGATCGGAGGGCTCCAGATGCGCGCGCTGTATCAAGAGCTCGTGGCATCGGGTCGGATGACGGATCGAGAGTTCCACGATGCAGTGATGAGTGAGAATTCGATGCCCATCGTCCTGTTGCGGGCGAAACTGACGAATCAGCCACTGCGGGAAGATTTTAATGCGGATTGGAAATTTCTCGAAAAGTAGGCTGTGTGTGAATCGTCGTATCATGCAACATCGATGTTATTTCCCCGTATGCTGTGAAAATGCTTAGTGAATATAAATCGGATTCGTTGGTTCATCTATTACAGAAAAAAACCTATCATTCATAACCCAAGGAGGGAAACATGATTCGCAAAGTTATCGTCACTGTACTGCTCGTCTTGACCATCGCGCTTTTGATCGGGTGTGCCGCAGAGAAAGCACTTTGGGGAGATCCGAAGAGCGGGCTGATCCTGACCTATCGCATGGGGGAGGGTGAAGCATTACAGTACCAGATGTCGGCAGAACAGACACAAGAGCTGGACATGATGGGCCAGACGATGGAGACAAAAACCAAGTCCAATTCTAAATTCACAGCAACATCCAAAGGAAAGAAGGAAGGCAATCTCATGCTCGGGATAACGATGGATGACATGAAAATCCATGTCAGCAGCATGCAGGGTGATATGTCTCCCGACATGAAAGGCGTCAACGGAAAGAGTTTTGACATGACCCTGTCTCCCTTAGGAAAAGAAGTGGATATCTCCGGCGCTAAGGAATTGACGTATAACATGGGCGAAGCCGGCAAGCGCAGTCTGAAATCGTCGTTCAGCGCGATATTCCCCGATGCGGCCGGGAAGCCCGTGAAGGTTGGAGATACCTGGACGAGCAAGGATGAGATCACCGAAGACGAGAGCGGGTTGAATATTAAAATTGTCTTAGAGGGTATAGACACCTTGGAAGGTTTCGAGACCGTCAACGGCCTGGAGTGCGCCAAGATTACGTCCAAAGTCAAGGGTACTATCAATGGCGAAGGCCAGCAGATGGGACAGGATTTGAAGCTTGAGGGCGACATCGACGGTACGGGGATCTGGTATTTTGCTTATAAGAAGGGTTGCCTCGTTAAAATGACGATTGATTCATTCATGGAAGGCAACGTCGTTGTGATCGGACAGAACATGACGATTCCGATGACGCAGGAGTCCAAGCAGGAAATCGTACTCGTCCAATAAACGGATTTTTTGGTTATTTTAAGAAGAAGGGCATCCCGGCCGGTACGACTGGCGCGGATGCCCTTCTGTTTTTATAGTCAACCATTCCGAGGAGACCAGAATGAAGAGAATGAATCGTGCGATTCTTTTTTTGTTACTGATGGGTTTTTGCTGCTCGCGTGCTCAGGAGTCGAAGGATCCGGTGGAGAACTTTGAATATCTCTGGAAGACGTTCGACAGACACTACGGCATTTTCCTTCCGAAGGGCGTGGATTGGAATCTGCTTTACAAGGTCTACCGCCCGAAGGTGACGTCCGAAACGACGGAGGACGAGCTGTTCGACATCATGTCCCAAATGCTGGGGCATTTGAACGACAACCATGTCCGGCTGCGATCGCAGACCCGTTCGTACTGCGCCGGAATTTTGGAAGAAATTCCGAGGGAAGGTTTTTCTTTGGAGTTGGTACAATCCAAATTCCTGAGAAACGAATTCCAGAGCAGGATGGGAGGACGGTTCCATTTCGGCTGGGTCGCAGATTCGGTCGGGTATTTCCATTTCAGCGGGTTCGGGAATTTGGAGGAGAGCGCCCGCATCGTGGATGAGATCGTCCAGACATTTCAGAACGCGAAGGGACTCATCATCGATGTCCGGAACAACGGAGGAGGGAGCGATCAGGTCGGTAAGGCCATTGCCGATCGTTTTGCTGACAAGAAGCGTCTGTACATGACGACGCAAATACGGAACGGACCCGAGTACGATGATTTTACGCCGCCCAAGTATTTCTACGCGGAGCCGGGAGGTCCCAAACAGTTCACGAAATCCATCGTTGTGCTGACGCACCGGTATTCGGTCAGCGCGGCCGATAATTTTGCTCTGGCCATGCGCGTGCTGCCGCACGTCACGCTCGTCGGCGATGCGACTTCGGGGTGCCAGGCGGACATGCGCGGGGACAAGCTTCCGAACGGATGGAGGTTCTCGATTTCGTACACGCTGTTCGTGGATCAGAATGGCTTCAGCTGGGAGGGAATCGGCGTGCCAGTTCACATCCGGCAGATCAACACGAAGGAAGACATCGAGCAGGGCAGGGACAGGCCCTTGGAGCTGGCCATTGAGCTGTTGGCGTCTGGAGGTATGAATCCGAGGAGGGAGGGAGTTCGGTTTCCGATTCTGAAATAAAATTCCCCTGAATCCCCTTTTTGGAAAGGGGGACTTAAAGAATGAAAGTCATCCTGAGGAGTCCCGATTTTTCGGGACGACGAAGGATCTGGGGTGGTGTCGATTTAGATGTACCATTTGTTATCATTAACCCGTTGTGCATAATGCGAATGATTGCATGAATATGGTTTTTCTACATTATTTATAGGTGGATTCCCGCTCAAAACATCGCGGGAATGACAG
>JBDRSZ010000034.1:0-5515 GCA_043824415.1 bacterium
ACATCCGGCAATCCTTCAACGTTAAAACACCAGAACAAATCCTTTTCTTGCGTTTTATAGTTCACATTTATTCATATCTTGCACGAATGATAAAAGGCAAAATAAAAACGAGATGTTTACTTGACCATCTCGTTTTCCGTCAATGTATGAAAAATGCTTTTTAAAGCCCGTCGGACTGATATACCTCGTACAATTTTCGAACAGCAGGGATATATGCACGTGTCTCGCTCCATAAATAACTGTCATCCTTGCCATTCTTCAGCCAGAGGGCGGCTTGTTTCTCGCCACCGTTATAGGCTGCTAAAGCGCCGTCCAGCCCGTACTGTTCCGTTAAAATGGAAAGAAATCGCGATCCCATCCGTATGTTGTATATGGGATTAAAGATAACATCCTCCGCATTCGTCCAGGAGATCCCTTCATACTCCGCCAAGAAAAATCCGGTTACAGGCATGATCTGCATAAGACCCATCGCTCCTGCGTTCGAAACGATTTTTGAATCCCACGTGCGCCCTGTTTCGTGCGTAATAACCGCGCATAAGATATCCACGTTCAGGTTCGTATACTTGATGGACATTTCATAAACCTCATTGGCGATATCGTACGCTTCTCCTGAGGAAAGACTCGGATTATGGGACTCGATGATCTTTAAAATCTTCTGTATCTTGTACTGTCGAACGCTATCGATATTCATTGCAGACCGGAGGTCAACGAGTTCCCGGCTGAGTTTCTCCATTCTTAAAAAGTGACCGCGATAAGTCAAGTAAGTGCGCGTCAGCAAAAAAGCTATCAGAGAAAAGAAAACAAGTCCGAATCCCACGATTCCCCAACGCCATAGATTTACACCTCGCCTCTTCTTTATCGGCTGACGAGAGAGCGTACTCCTTCTTTGATGATTCATTTCGTCCATCATCGATTGTATTCTCCCTTTTTAAAATAACTCATCATTCACCCCTCTTAAAACAGTAGTGCCGTGCATATACACTTAATGTTCCGCAGACGATTTGAAATTTGAAAATGCAAAAATTATACCAGAAGTCGTAAATCTCAACGTTTAATCCGTTGATCAAGGAATTTGTTTCTCCTTCCAGCCTAATCTGGGCAGGAAAAATACTCCGCACAAGGTGGGCAACAAAACATTGATAGTAAAAAGAAGGAGGGCGCTATTAAAAGCGGTTACGTTTTCAACTTGAAATTTCATAAAAAAATAGATGGATGCTCCTTCTCGTATTCCCAAATCAGCCAAAGAAATCGGAAGGAGGGATTTCGCAAAAAACGTCGATGCTGTGGCAGAAAAAGCTGAGAGCAGAGAAATTCGCTCGAAAGCCAACGCGAGTAAACAGAATTGAAGGATAAATATAAAGTATAACGAGAAGGAAAGAAAGACGAAAATACGAGCGCCATCTCCATCGAATCGGTCCATGCATTGTATCGCGTGTCGCAGCTTGTCGCGATACGGGAGAATGAGGGTGAGGTTGTATAAGAATCCACGAATCCATTGAGGGTGGAGTAGTAGGACGAATCCGCTCGCAGTGATCATCAGTGCCACGGCACTGAGCGGCCAGACGATGAAAGCAGAACGATGAATTAAATGAATCACGAGAAGAACAATCCCCCAAACGCCCCCAACGACAATCGTCACAAAGGAATAGAACTTGTCGACAAACACCAAACCCAACGCTTGAAGCCGATCGATCCGCCGCAGAAAAAGCGACCGGCCCATCTCGCCGATACGGCCTGGCGTCACGAATCCCATGAGCATGCCTCCGAAAAGGGAACTCACCGATTCTAAAATCCCGACATCCGGCTGAATAAAACGAAGAAGATACCGCCAGCGATACCATTGAATGAAGAGATTCGGAATTAAAAGGAGAATCGCCAGATAGATAAAAACAGGCTCCTCCGGATTCCGGAAAGCGGTATAAATGCCTTGGAAATTGACAGTCTTCACAAGGATGACCATCACACCCAGTGCGATAGCAACCTTGAATACGAAAAATATCCTTCTCGTGCGCATCTCATTCTATTCGGTTGGGTGATACAAACGATCCATTCGACAACAGAGGGAACACAACGCTTCGAGTGAACTTACTGTATTTTCGAATGTATCGCAAGCAATATTTTCTAAAATTCGAAGGAATCATCATATCGATTTGCGTCACCCGAAACTATGAAAATTTTAGGTAACCGTGCGACATCCTTTAGGAAGCGCGTCGCATGTTTCTTGTGTGTTCTCCAGGATTAAATATTCGAAGGGAAAATAACAAAGAGCCTGTCAATCATCCGATCAACAGGCTCTTCAATTCTATCGGAGCGGTGGAGACATTACATCTCTCGTATGTTAATACTCCCTCCTGAAGTCCGCAAATAAAGCTCGGGGCCGCCTCCGTTGATCTTTGCCCGCAAGGAGCGCTTGCTGATCTCTCCCCTTAAGGTCACGGGAAAATCGGTGGATACGCGGCCACCGCTCGTGCTGGCATCCACATCAACCCGAATATCCTTCGCCAAAGTCACCGTTACGCTGCCTCCCGACGTGGTCAAACGGCAGTCATCCTCGGGCTGGCGGGAGATTCGCGCAGTCACCGATCCTCCAGACGTCCTCGCATCGATGCTTCCCATCACTTCATCGACATGGATACCTCCTCCCGAAGTGCGGGCCACGACATTCCCCTTCACGCTCCCGATCGTGATGCTGCCTCCCGACGTGTGCACGTCCGCCGAACCATCGCATCCGTCCAATCGGATGCTGCCGCCGGAAGTCCGCCCTCTCACGGGCCCCACAATATGACCGAATTCGAGGCTGCCCCCGGACGTCTTACTCTGAACCTCTCCCTCGAGATCATCGACGCTGATGCTGCCGCCCGACGTCTGCAAACCGACGTTATACTTCTGCGGCACTTTCACGAAAAAACGGACTTGCATATACCTGCCTACTGAATTCCAGAAATCCCAGTGATCCCGATCGTATTCGAACTTCACGGTGACATCGTTTCCGTCCTGCTTAAAATCAAGATTAAAATCCTCTAGGATTTCTTTGAATCGGTTCCGGTTCCCCCGCCTCGGCTCGAAGCGCACCTCCACATCGACCCGATCTCCTCCCGCAGCCTGAACTTCGATCGAACCGATGTCGGATTCGATAGTAAGAAGTCCTCCTTGACCGACTTTAAACGACTTCTTCACATCACCTTCGACTTGTGCAAATACATAACTCGAAGCCACGCAAAGGCAAAGAATAGCGAGTGAACCCCATCGTACGATTCCATAATTCCTTCTCATCTCAACACTCCTTTCGCTTGGTTCCATTCGATACTATACGTTACGAAAAACTACATGAAAAGTTTTCCATAAGGATGAAAAGCTTGATCGTCTACTGAAAATTTGACAATCCATCATAATTTAGGTAAAACTGAAAACAACCTATACTGTTTTGGTTAAAGTTTATTCACTATACTTAATTAGACTCTATTCACTTCATTTGGTTTGCATGTTTCCTGAATCTTTATCATACAAAATAGAGTTTTTTTCGCGACGGACTGGTCAGTATTGAAGAATCATTTAAAAAAATTTGTACATCGTTTTTTTATACGACCGAATCAAACAATTCCGCCAGCCTCTCCGTCTGAGTGCGTCGGTCGTACTGCGAAATCCCTTGCCATCGCGGAACGGATAGCTTTAAATCTCCCCTTTCCCACAATGCGACCGACCGGAGAAGTTGAGCCGCCATGGCTTTTAAATTTTCTGGGTGGACAACAATTCCTCTGGCATGTTTGATAACGAGCCGCTCCGCCTCGCCCGGAGGAACGACAGCCAAGATGGGTTTCCCTGAAGCCAGGTACTCAAAAACCTTACCCGTCACCATTCCCGCGCCGAACGTGTTCGGAATCAACAACAAAAGCATGTCCGAATTCATCAACCACCCAATACTTTCTTCGTGCGAAACGTATCCGACGCATTCCACTACCTCATCCAAACCAAGACGTCCTGCTGTTTTTCGAAGATTCATTCCGCAATCGGCGCCCACAAATCGTACGCGGAGTTTCTCATTCAATTTCGGATTCATGCGAATGGCCTCAGCCACGCTTTCGAGAAAAGGCCCCGGGTCGAGAATCCGACTGACCGTACCGCAATAAGTAATCGTCAATCTATCGGTTCGCGCCGACCGGAATCCTCCGAAGTCTGCTCTGTCGTACCCGTTGGGAATCACCGTAAAATTGTCGTCCTTTTTCTTGGAATGACAGATCATTCTATCTTTTATCGGCTGAGAAACAGCCACAACTCTATCCGCACCATTCACGACGCGACGGGCCAACGCACGGTTGACTCTGCGTTGCACAGAAGTCGGAAGCAGGTCAACATAGTCTCCCATCCAGTCATCACGAAAATCAGCCGTCCACGGAAGCCCGGTTCGGCGCTTCAGAACAAGACCTGCAAGATGCGCGGAATGGGGAGGCGACGTCGTGAAAATCAGGTCAAAACAGCCGGATTTCAACAGTGCGAGCCCCCTCTGTACCGCGAAAGGAAGCCAGAGTACCTTGGTATCCGGCACACAAATCCAGGTAGAGATGACGCGGTTCCATCGGCCCAATCCAACTCGGTCATCCTCAAAAGGTTTGCCCTCATACTCCTTTTTCACATTCGAAAGTCTCCGTCGGATTCTCAAGGGATCGAGCGATCCCGTCCGGACGACCTCGCACTTCCCTGCTTCTTTCAGCAGTGACGCATCCTTCGCGTAATAAACGACATCTTTCACGGTCAGGACAGTGGGCTCCCACCCGAAATCCGGAAGGTACTTCACGAATTTTAACACCCGTTGAACGCCTCCCATACCCATGGGTGGAAAGTAGTAAGCGATGACGAGTACCCGTTTCATCAGCTTCATCTCCCAGGGAGTCGAAAAGAACGACCACTATCTGCTGTTGTGGAATGATTTATCCATACAGGGAAAATCGAAAAAATCAGTTGAATTGCGGTTTCTCTCCAACGTCGAACAATCATCGACGCTGAAGAAACCGTTTCGTCGCAGCCCGTTCCTCGGCGTTAAAAAACCGAAAGATCCAAAGAAAAGGGAAGAACGATAAAAGGAGGGCCGCTCGATAGAAGAAACTTAGCGACCCGATCCTGAGTGTCCCGAGGTAGAAAAATAGACCAATAAGAAGAACCAGCTTAACGATGCGGCCCGCTTCGTATGGAATCGGATACAGCCGCCTGCTGACGAAAAACAGCATGCAAGCCATCGAAGCGTACGCCAGGAATGTGGCCAGGGCCGAACCCATGATGCCCAGATGGGGAATGAGAAGTACGTTGCACAATACACTGACGAGCGCCCCCACGCCCGTCACGAACGGGAGATAAATTGTTTTTTTCTTCAAATAGATGCCGACGATAAAATTGGCGTACACGCCGTACCCGATATAGGCCAGCATGATCACCGGAACGATAGGAACCCCAGACTCGTATTCCGTGCCGAGGAGACCGACACCGGCGATCTGAAACCCGACGATTTCCCGGATATAATATG
>JBDRSZ010000035.1:0-8969 GCA_043824415.1 bacterium
GCGTCGTATGAGCAGCCTGAGCCACGTCCAGTTCGGCCTGCCCCACTCCGACCGTTTCGATGAGGATGATATCCTTCCCGAACGCATCCAACAGGGCGCACACTTCTTTTGTCTTTAACGCCAATCCGCCCAAACTTCCCCGCGTAGCCATGCTCCGGATAAACACGTCCGGATCCGTGAACAGACTGGACATGCGAATCCGGTCGCCTAAAATCGCACCGCCGCTGAAGGGAGACGTCGGATCCACGGCGATGACAGCCAGCGACCGACCTCCCTTCCGGAACGAAGCGGCCAATTTTTCAACGAACGTACTCTTGCCCGCGCCCGGCGGTCCCGTCACACCGATGCGATGCGCTTTTCCGACCCTCGAGTAAACCCTGCTTAAAATATCAACGCCCTCGGGTTCGTCGTTCTCGATCAGGGTTATGATCCTGGCGCACGCAGCCCTGCTCCCGCTCTCGAATTGCTGTAACAATTCCTCAGAAATCGATGCCCTCCCGGCTCAGAATGCCCTCTTGGTAAGGATGCTTGATTTCGAGGATCTCGCTCACCAGGTCCGCCCGCTTCACGACTTCTGGGTGCGCATACCGACCCGTCAGGACCAGTTCCAAACGACGAGGCTTCTTCTCGACGAAATCGACAAGATCGTTCAAATCCAGAAGACCGTAATCTACGGCAACATTGATCTCATCTAAGATAAGCAAATCGAGAGAATCATCCTTCACTGCATTCCTCGCAAGGTCGAACCCTTCTCTGGCGAGCCGAACATCCTCAAGAGAAGGATCCCCCTTCTTCACGAATGTAGGAAGCCCCGACTGAACGAGCTCGAAATTCGGGATCTTCGGAGCGATCAGGACTTCTCCGTAGCTGGGATCGCCTTTCATGAAACAGATCATCTTCACTTTCCAGCCGTGACCGCACGCTCGCAGGGCTAATCCCAGAGACGCCGTCGTCTTTCCCTTGCCCGGCCCGGAATAGACATGGATCAGGCCCCTCATTTGGGTCGAGGATTTATTCATCATCATTCCTGCAGAATGGATTAGGTCCTAACGCGCGTATCGTTTCCGTAAAATCCGTGACGATCTGAGCAAACTGCGCACCCTCCGACGCGGAGATCCATTCCAGCCTAAGCCTTTCCGGTTCGATGCCGAGCTGTTGCAGAAGCTTTTTCGTCAACACGATTCGGCGCTGAGCCTTGTAATTTCCCGACGTATAATGACAATCCCCGGGATGACATCCTCCGATGAGAACGCCGTCCACGCCTCTGAGGAACGCTTTGAGGATGAACGTCGGATCCATCCGGCCCGTGCACATCAGTCGGATGATGCGAATGTTTGCCGGATATTTCATACGGGAGGTGCCTGCCAAATCCGCGCCCGCATACGTGCACCAGTTGCATGCGAACCCAACGATCCGCGGTGACCAGGTATCTGACGACTTCTCTTTCTTAACTTCTGTTGAAGCTGATTCCATCCTTCGAATCCTTTTTATTCGACTGCTATCTCTGTAAGACTCTCAAGCTGTGCAAAAATCTGTCCGTCCGTATAGTGGATGATCGACATCGCTCCCGTGGGACACGCGCCGCCGCACGATCCACATCCCTTGCAGAGAGCGGCATTCACTGTCATTACGCCTTTTTCCTCATCAAACACAGTCGCCTTGTACTCGCACATCGATTCGCAAACGCGGCAGCCGCAGCAGACATCTTCATCGACACGCGCATTGATGGGTTCGACGAAGACCTTGCCCCGTACCATCGGAATAATCGCCGACGCAGCGGCAGCTTTGGCTTGCGCCACCGTATCGGGAATATCCTTCGGACTCTGGCAACATCCCGCCAAATAAACGCCATCCGTGGCCGTATCCACAGGCCGGAGCTTCGGATGGGCTTCCATCAGGAATCCGTCAGTGGACCTGGACAGCTTTAACAGCTTGGCGATTGCCACCGATCCGGCCCCGGGCTCCAACCCGGCCGAAAGTACAACAAGATCCGCCTCGACTTCGACCGTCTTTCCCAAGAGTGTATCCTCCGTCCGGACCACGAGTCCTTCTCCTTTTCGGTAGATTTCAGAGCCGTTCGCCCGCCGGAAAATCACCCCCTCTGCCCGGACGCGGTCGTAGAACTCCTCAAACCCTTTGCCGAAGGCCCGCATATCCATGTAGAGCACGGTGACCTGGGCGTCCGGTATTTTTTCCTTAACCAGATGCGCCTGCTTTGTCGCATACATACAGCAGACGCGGGAACACCACGCATTCCCAAGATTCTTGTCACGCGATCCCACGCATTGAATGAATACCACTCGCTTTGGAGTTTTTCCGTCGATGACGATCTTGCCCCCTGTCGGACCCGATGCAGCGACGAGCCGTTCGAATTCTATACCCGTGATCACGTTCGGATAAACAGTATACGCCAACTCCGGCTTCCGACCCGCATCAAACGGCTCAAATCCCGTGGCAATAACGATAGTTCCTACATTGAGTTCTATCTCATTTTCTTCCGATTCATACTGAATTGCATTCGGGTCGCAAAACTTTTCACATGCCTTACAAGATCCATTAAAAAAATACATACAACTTCTCTCATCTATCACCGGAACTTTCGGAACAGCCTGTGGAAACGGTATATAGATCGAAGGTCTTCTTTGGAGTCCCATGTTGAATTCCGACAACTGCGGAATCGGTTTCCAATCAGTGATCTTTTCAAGTACGATGGCATTCGTCGGACATATTTCGACACAAGCACCGCAGGTCACACATACCTCGCTCTTGGCACCAAACGGTGTAACAACAGTCTTACTACTGCCGCGTCCCTTAAATCCGATGGCGCCAACATGCATTAAGTCTTTGCAAACCCTTACGCATAATCCGCAGCCGATGCATTTATCATCATCTATTATTTTCAAATCTGTTTCTTTCTCAGACTTGTTCGCATTGACCTTCATACGTGTTGTTTCGACGCCGTATTCTTTTGCCAACTTTTGTATCACTTCGGATTTCGGCGCCATGTCGAGATAGAGTTCAAGGAGTAGTTTCCTTGCCCGCATCACCATTTCAGAACCAGTCCTTATTTCGCCTCCCTGGGCTGGGAATGTGCAAGCGGGTTGAAGCATGGAATTTCCTTCCGATGTTACTTCCACAACGCACAGACGGCACGCACCGTATGGAGAAAGTGCTCTATAATAGCAGAGCGTCGGTATTTCTATACCGAGTTCGGTCGCTACTTCCAGTACTGTCTTTGAAGGATTCGGTTCGACTTCTACGCCATCGATAGTAAGCTTATCCATAACAGCCTCTGCTTATCGTTACAAATTACGAAATATGAACTTCACTCCCCATTTCTCAATCATTCCCTTATCACGGCATCGAACTTACACACGCTGTAACATATCTTGCATCGGGTACACTTTTCGGGGTCTATCGTGTGCGGCTGCTTTGCCTCTCCCATTATTGCATCAGTGGGACATTTCTTGACACAGAGCGCACAGCCTGTGCATTTCTCCTCATCAATCCTAAAAGTGATAAGTGCTTTACAAACACCGGCCGGACATTTCTTGTTTTTGACATGAGCCTGAAATTCTTCGGGGAAATATTTCATAGCAGTCAAAAGGGGGTTGGGCGCCGTTTTACCCAGCTCGCAGAGAGACGTGTTCTTCATCAGCCAGCCCAAATCATGAAGTGCTTCAATATCCTCTTCCGTACCTTCGCCGGCGGTGATTCTCGCAAGAATTTCACTCTTCTGCAAAAGTCCTTCCTTACAGGGAGTGCATTTACCACAGGATTCGCCCTTAAGGAAATCGATAAAGTATTTTGCAATGTCTACTACACAGTTATCTTCGTCTAAGACGATCATACCGCCCGAACCCATCATGGAGCCCAGTCTCGTGAGTTGGTCAAAATCAACCGGAGTATCCAGGAACTGTTCCGGGATAAGACCTCCCGATGGACCCCCTGTCTGAACCGCCTTAAATTTTTTGTCGTTCTTTATACCACCACCGATTTCATAGATGATCTCGCGTAGCGTCATTCCCATTGGAACTTCCACAATCCCAGTATTGTTCACTTTTCCGACCAATGAAAAGATCTTTGTGCCCTTGCTCCCTTCGGTGCCGATATTACTATACCACTCCGCGCCTTTATTGATGATGAGCGGTATATTCGCCCATGTCTCCACATTGTTGATGTTGGTCGGTTTTCCCCACACCCCCTTTTCAGCCGGATAAGGAGGACGCGGACGGGGTTGTCCGACCTTACCCTCAATGGAAGCCATCAAGGCCGTTTCTTCTCCACTGACGAAAGCTCCCCCACCAACACTTATTTTCACATCAAAGCTAAAGTCTGAATCCAAAATATTTTCCCCAACCAATCCATATTCTCTCACATCATCAAGCGCTTTTGCAAAATGTTTTCGAGCAAGTGGATACTCCTCCCGAACGTATATATAACCTTCGCCTGAACCGATTGCGTAGGCACCGATAATCATGCCTTCCAGTACGGAATGAGGATTACCTTCGAGGAGCGAACGGTCCATATAAGCACCCGGGTCGCCTTCGTCGGCGTTGCAGATGACGTATTTGCCATCGCCTTTAGCCCTGCGGCAGATTGCCCATTTTTTACCTGTGGAAAAACCACCTCCCCCCCTACCTCTAAGTCCTGCGTTCGTGATAGTCTTAATTACCTTTTGGGGTGACATTTCTGTTAAAACTCTTGCAAGAGCAGAATATCCACCGATTGCGATGTAGTCGTCAATGCTTGTCGGATTCAAGTAGCCATTTTGACCGAAAATCAGACGCATCTGTTTGCTGTAAAAAGGAACCTCCTCCTCGGCTTTGTATTTTACATTATCCTTGGAATCAATGAAGATTAACTCTTCGATTATTTCACCATTCATTATCGTCTGTGCGACAATTTTTTCCGCGTCTTCGGGTTGAACGTTCTGATAAAATATTCCATCAGGCCGAATCACGACCAGAGGTCCCTTTTCACAGAAACCATGGCAACCCGTAACAACTATTTCAACCTCATCCGACAATTTATGATTTTTAATCGCTTTATCAAATGCAGGAATAATTTTTATGCTGCCAAGAGCAATGCATCCGGTTCCGCCGCAGATAGATATCGTTTGGACCTTTTTCCTACCTGATTTTTGGAGTTTATCCCTGTATGTATTTAATTTTTCTATATTATTAAACTTTGCCACTTTCTCTGTCCTTTTCTACTCAGGTATACGATTTGAGTATCTTTTCAACATTATCCGGCGCCATCTGATGATAATTCTCATCAATAACTACTACTGGTCCCAGGGCACAACATCCCACACATCTCACCATCTGGAGGGTAAATTTACCATCACTGGTTGTTTCTCCAGATCGAATTTCCAAAATATTTTCAATCCTATCCATTACTTCCGGTGCACCTCGAGCGTGACAGGCTGTTCCCATACAGACTCTGATTAGATGCTCACCAATGGGTACAAGGCTAAAAGCATCATAAAAAGTCGCAAGATGATATACATGGGAAAGCGGCACCTCCATTTCTTCACTTATATATTTCAGTGCAACTTCAGGAAGAAACTTGAACTCGCGATTGACACTCTGAAGTACTTGAATCAGTGCATCCTCAGTCTTACCATAATTCTGTATCGTTTCATCGAGGAAAATCAAGACATCTTCCTCAATTTTGTCTCTGACAGAGCGAGCCTCACGCTTTTGCGGGATGTACTTCACAGGACAATTATCTGTGCATAGATCACATCCGGTACACTTCTCCATGTCCACGTGACGGTTTTTGAGTTTCACTTTTACCGTAAAGTTTCCGACAAAACCTTCAACGCTTTTGACTTCAGAATAGGAAAGAAGACGTATATTCTCATGCTGGGTAACATCAACCATTTTTGGAGTAAGAATGCAGGCAGAGCAATCCAGCGTCGGGAACGTCTTGTCCAGTTGGGCCATGTGCCCGCCGATCGTTGGCTCCTTCTCGACCAGATAGACTTGAAATCCCGCATTGGCGATATCCAACGCCGCCTGGATTCCGGCGATGCCTCCACCCACAACCAGCGCCGCCGGAGTCACAGGAACCTCCTGTGTCGTCAGGGGTTCGAGCAGCGCAGCGCGGGAGAGGGAACTCCGTACCAGATCGATGGCCTTTGCCGTAGCCTCCGCCTTGTCGTCGTGCACCCAGGAACACTGCTCCCGGATATTCGTCATTTCAAAACAGTAGGCGTTCACACCCGCGGATTCACACGTCCTCCGAAAAGTGACTTCGTGCATCCTCGGAGAGCAGGCAGCCACGACGATCCGGTCCAGACCGTATTCGCCGATATCCTTCCGAATGAGCTCCTGTCCAGGATCGGAGCACATGTAAGCATACGTTCGCGCAACGAAAACGCCGGGATAATGTTCGGCTTCCTTCCTCACTCTTTCGACATCCACCGATGAGGCGATATTCACACCGCAGTGACAGATGTAAACTCCGATCTTTGCCATCCTAACTCGCTTTCGATTCCCTGATCTTTTCAGTCAGCACAGGTACGACCTTGAACAAATCTCCCACGATACCATAATCGGCCACGCCAAAAATGGGCGCATTGCCATCCTTGTTCACTGCAATGACCGTTTCTGCTCCTTTCATCCCCGAAACGTGCTGGAACGCTCCGCTGATGCCCAGAGCGATGTAGAGCTTTGGCTTGATGGTCTTTCCGGAAGATCCCACCTGTCTGTCCTTTGGGAGCCATCCGGCATCGACCACGGGACGGGAGCACGCCAGAACGCCGCCCAACGACTTGGCCAAATTTTCCACGATGGTAAAATTTTCTTTCTCCTTGATCCCCCGTCCGATGCCGATGACGATATTAGCCTGCGTAATATCGATCTCACCGACGGCGGCTTCGACGTAAGCGACGAACTTCCGGTAGGCGATGTCCTCCGTCAGAGGACTATCCATTTGAATCACTTCGGCTGACAGGCCCGTTTCCTCCACAGCGAAAGAAGAGGATCGAACCGTGACGATGCTTCCCGGCGCTTCAACAAAATCAATCTCGGCGTTGACCTTGCCGCCGTACATCTGGCGGAATGCGACGAAAGACCCATCCCTTACATCGATCTCATAACAATCCGTTGTCAGGGGCAAATCCAGCTCCACGGCCAAGCTGGGAGCCAGATCCACACCAAATCCTGACTGGGGAATGAGTGTCAAGACAGGTTTGTATTCTTGGATGAGAGAAACAAGAACTTTCTGATAGACGTCTGCGTTGAAATCTTTCAATCTTTCATCTTCAACAGCGACGATTCGATGAGCCCAGGGTTTCAACGAATCAACGAGAGAATCCATTCCCGATCCAAAAACGACAGCAGTAAGCTGTCCTCCCATTTTGGAGGCGAGCTTCGCTCCTCCGGAAAGCAGCTCGTACGTCACATCGCGCATCTCCCCCTGTCTGTGTTCTGCCAGCACGAATATCTCTTTCATACGAGCCCCCTTTCTTTGAGGATGCCGGAAAGCGACTCGGCAGCCTCCTCAGGAGTGCCCGGTATCAACTCCGCCATTTTTTCCTGAACGGGGAGCGTCAATTTAGTAACCATCGTTTTGGAACCCGCTTTGCCCACGCAAGCCGCTTCGAGTCCCAAATCACCCGCTCCTTTCAGCGCAATTTCCTTCTTCGAAGCCTTGGCGATTCCCATGATGGACGCATACCTGGGCTCGTTGAGACCAGTCTGAATCGTCAAAACCGCGGGGAGGTCGATGTCCAGGACTTCGAGAAGTCCGCCCTCCAACTCTCTGGAAGCCCGGACCTTTTTCTCCTCGATCTCCGCTTTCGTGACCATAGACGCATGGGGGATGCCCAGCATTTCCGCCAAGGCAGGCCCGACGATAGAGTACCAGTTATCCGATGCCAGACAGCCCGTCATGATCAGGTCGTATTTTAACGTCTTAATCGAAGAGGCTAAAATCCTCGCTGTAGCAATCCCGTCCGATTCCGCGAACGCCGGATCGTCCAGACGAATGGCCGAATCCGCACCCTTGGCCAATCCCATCCGTAGCGTGTCGTCCGACTCCTTCGGCCCCATCGTGACGAGCGTGACTGTGCCGCCCATCTTCTCCTTGATGAGAAGCGCTTCCTCTAATGCATAATTATCCGCTTCGTTGATGTTGAACACCAAACCATCCCGTACGATGTCCCTGCCAGACGCGTCGATCTTGACATCCGCCTCAGTCGTATCGGGGACTCGTTTGACACACACAACAATATCCATGAATTCGAACTCCTTTCACAAATTAAATTATCTTTTAATTTTTTCAGAACTCCGTTAAAAAGAGCATCAGAGTATCAGCGAATCAGCACGAAGAATATCAGGATATTAGAATACCAGACCGTCAAATCTCCCTCCTCTCACCACTTTTATTCCATACCTGACCTATTCGTACTTATCCTGATCTTCTGATCATCTGTTATCCTTCCAACTGATACGCTGTTTCGCTGATCAACTTGCATGTTTCTCACCAATACTCAAATTATCCGATTCACTTCTCATTCATGCACATACTCTATATCACATTCCCCACCAACTCGACGATATCCTTGATCTGAATCTTCCCCTCATTCCCAGTCGTTTTCACCGCATCTTCGAGCGTCAACAGGCAAAACGGACAGGCGGTCGCCAAGATTTCCGCTCCCATACTCACAGCATCCTTCACCCGAACTTCTGCCAACCGTTCGTCCGAACTCTCCGATTCCATCCACATCCGTCCTCCGCCGCCCTCGCAACACAAACTCCGTTCGCGCGATCGATCCATTTCTAAATACTCCACGCCGGGAATGCTCTGAAGAACGCGCCGCGGCTCGTCGAAAATTTTATTCTGCTTCCCTAAAAAACAGGGATCGTGGTACGTCACCTTCTTGGGGAGTTCTCCTTTGAAAACGAGTTTCCCTTCATCGATGTACCGGCTGAACAGCTGCGTATAGTGGAATACAT